>CAXGSZ010000090.1:0-7683 GCA_964012455.1 uncultured Alphaproteobacteria bacterium | reverse complement strand
CTGGACGACATCCCGGCGTTGACCCTGACGGAGCAGGAAGCGGCCCGATTGCGAAATGGGCAGCCGGTGCCGTTATTAAAGAAGGCCGATTTCGAACGCATTTCGGCGTTTGGAGAAGGCGAAACGGTTCTCGCGACCGCAATGGGCAAACCGGTGGCGCTGACGAAATACAGCGCTGGCGAAGTTCGTCCGGTTCGCGTTTTGAACATTTAGAGAAACGGAGTAGACGATGTCGATTACGGCTGAAAGAAAGCAGGAACTCATTAGTGAGTTCGCAACAAACAAAGGAGATACCGGTTCGGCGGACGTGCAAGTCGCGATCCTCACGGAACGGATTAATAATCTCACTGAACACATGAAGATCCACAAGAAGGATTTCCATTCCCGCCGGGGTCTTCTGATCATGGTCGGCCAGAGGCGCCGCTTATTGGACTATCTCAAGCGGACGGAATCCGCGAGATATGATTCGCTGATCAAGAGATTGGGACTGCGCCGCTAATTGTGCGGCACCGGCCCGATTCAGAAAGCGATATGACAAAATCGCATAACGGTGCGGCGAGCGAGCCCGATCTGCCAGGCCAGGTTCGTTTGGAAGGTGCAATACGAAAGCTCGAGAGACGAATGATGGAGGCGCGGCCGGGATGGCCCAGTCGCGAACAGCCGTGGACGTAGAAGCGGAAACGCCGCGGCGAATGTGAAGGAAAGATGGATGTATAGTATCACACGTAAGGAAATAAACTGGGGCGGACGCCCTCTGATATTGGAGACAGGCAAGATCGCCCGACAGGCAGATGGTGCCGTTTTGGTGACATACGGTGGCACGCAGGTCTTGTGCACGGCCGTTGCCAACAAATTTGTTCGGCCGGGGCAAGATTTTTTCCCGCTAACAGTGAACTATCAGGAAAAAACATTTGCCGCCGGAAAAATCCCGGGTGGCTTCTTTAAACGAGAGGGTCGGCCCTCCGAGAAGGAAACGCTGACATCACGTCTGATCGACCGGCCGATTCGGCCGCTGTTTCCGGACGGATTTCGCAATGAAACGCAGGTGATCTGCACGGTTTTGGCCCACGACCTTGAGAACGACCCGGATATTGTCTCGTTGGTTGGCGCATCGGCCGCCCTGACAATTTCAGGTGTGCCGTTCATGGGCCCCATCGGTGGGTGTCGAATCGGCTACATTGATGGAGAGTTCGTGCTGAATCCGCAACAGGAACAGCTCGGCAGTTCCACGCTGGACCTCATAGTCGCGGGAACGCGCGAGGGCGTCCTCATGGTTGAGTCGGAAGCCCAGGAGCTGGACGAAGACACCATGCTCAAAGCCGTGACATTCGGCCACGAACAGAGCCAGGCCGTCATCAACATGATCATCGAAATGGCGGAGGCTTGTGCGAAGGAACCGTGGGACCTTCCGGGACAACCGGAGCAGTATGACGGTGTCGCTTCCCGCGTGAAGGAGCTTGCCACAGAGCCGCTGACCGTAGCCTACCAACTTACCGTAAAGCAGGAACGAGTCGAGGCGCTCGGCGCGGCGCGCGATACGGTCATGACTGCGCTTGAAGAAGAGGAGCTTGATACCGAAATCGGTGCGGCGGTCTTCAAGAAGGTCGAGAAGGACATCGTTCGCGGCGGTATTCTCAAGACCGGCCAGCGTATCGATGGGCGCGATACCAAGACCGTTCGTGACATTACTGCGGAGGTGGGTATCCTGCCGCGCGCGCATGGTTCCGCGCTGTTCACGCGCGGCGAGACACAAGCGTTGGTAGTGACCACTCTCGGCACCGGCCAGGATGAGCAAATCATTGATGCGCTTGAAGGCGAGTATCGTGAAAGCTTCCTGTTGCACTACAACTTCCCGCCCTATTCTGTCGGTGAGGCGTCCTTCTTGCGCTCTCCCGGTCGGCGTGAGATTGGGCATGGGAAGCTCGCCTGGCGGGCGGTTCGTCCGCTGCTGCCGGCGAAGGATGATTTTCCGTACACGATCCGGGTTGTCTCGGAAGTTACCGAGTCGAACGGTTCGTCGTCGATGGCGACGGTGTGCGGATCATCAATGTCGCTGATGGACGCCGGTGTGCCGCTTGGCAATCCGGTCGCCGGCATTGCTATGGGTTTGATCAAGGAAGGCGAGGATTTTGCCGTTCTCTCGGATATCCTTGGCGACGAAGATCATTTGGGCGATATGGACTTCAAGGTCGCCGGTACGTCGAAAGGCGTCACATCGCTGCAGATGGATATCAAGATCACCTCGATTACCGCGGAGATCATGCGCATCGCGCTGGATCAGGCGCGCGACGGCCGGATGCATATCCTTGGCGAAATGGACCGGGCGATTACGGCGGCGCGGGAGTCAGTTTCCGACAATGCACCGCGGATCACGACCATGTCAATTCCGCGTGACAAGATCCGTGAAGTGATCGGTACAGGCGGCAAAGTGATCCGCGAAATCTGCGAAGTCACCGGCGCCAAAGTCGATATCGAGGACGACGGAACAATCAAGGTTGCGGCCGTCGACTCGGATGCGGGCCAACGCGCCATTGACTGGATTACCAGCATTGTTGCGGAGCCCGAAGTCGGCAAAATTTACAATGGTAAGGTCGTCAAGCTGATGGACTTCGGGGCCTTTGTCAATTTCCTCGGCAGCAAGGATGGCTTGGTACATATCTCGGAATTGGCGCAAGAGCGCGTCGGTGAAGTTGGCGATGTTGTGACCATGGGTGATGAGGTCAAAGTGAAAGTCATCGGCCTCGACGATCGCGGCAAGGTCAAGCTCTCAATGCGATCGGTCAATCAGGAGACAGGTGAAGAAATTCCCGTCGAGCCGCGGCCGCCGCGGGGTGATCGTGGCAATCGCGGTGATCGTCCGCGCCGCGGACGTGCGCGTGGTGAATCCTAGTCACCACCGCGAAAGCGCACAATTAAATTAAGGACGGCGGGGATTTTCCCCGCCGTTTCGTTTGTGTCAATTGAGAAAATGAATTCGCGTTCAGGCTGGTGTCGCGGCCATACCGACGATGTGGTATCCGCAGTCAACGTACAACGTCTCGCCCGTCACGGCAGCGGACAGGTCCGATAGCAGATAGACCCCGGCTCCGCCGATATCCTCATGAGCGACATGGCGTCGTAATGGCGCGTTTTCGCCCTGCCACTTGTAGACGAAGCGGGCACCACCGATGGCAGATCCAGCCAAGGTGCGCATCGGGCCAGCGGAAATTGCGTTGACACGAACACCCTGACCGCCAAGGTCTGTCGCGAGGTATTGAACGCTTGCCTCCAAGGCTGCCTTGGCCACGCCCATAACGTTGTAGTTTGGCATAACTCGTTGCGAACCGTCATACGTCAATGTCAGAAGACTGCCGCCATCGGGCATTAACCGCGCGGCACGTTGCGCGACTTCAGTGAAAGAAAAACAAGAAATATCAAGCGTTCGAATAAAATTCTCCCGAGAAGTATCGATATACTTTCCATTAAGCTCTTCCTTGTCGGAGTAGGCGATTGCATGGACGACGAAGTCGATTCTGGGCCAATGATCGGAGACGAAATCGAAGGCAGCTTTGATGCTGCCCGGTTCCGATGCGTCACAAGGCACCACAATTCCGGAGCCGACCGAACTGGCGAGGGGCTGTACCCGCCGTCCCAGCGCATCGTTTTGATACGTAAACGCGAGTTCCGCGCCGTGGCGATGTAGATGATCAGCGATGCCCCAGGCGATTGAGTGGTCGTTAGCCACTCCCATGACCAGCCCACGCTTTCCTGCCATCAAGGGTGGTGTCGCCGTTGTAGGGCCGTCTGTTGCTTTTGAATAATCCGACACTTACGCGCCCTCCACTCGGCTACGAGTGATAGCGTCGAAAGACCAGCGTGCCGTTCGTCCCGCCAAAGCCGAAGCTGTTTGACATCACGACGTCCAAATCGACGTCGTCTTCTCTCTCCTGAACAATTGGGAATGGTGCCGCTTCCGGATCCAGATCTTCGATATTCGCCGAGGCCGCGATAAAACGGTTATCCATCATCAGGAGCGAATAAACCGCTTCATGGACGCCGGTGGCGCCGAGCGAATGCCCCGTCAACGATTTCGTTGCGCTGATTTTTGGAACGTCGTCACCGAACACTTCGCGGATCGCCGTCAGCTCACTTATATCGCCAGCAGGAGTACTCGTCCCGTGTGTGTTGATATAGGCCACTGGGTCGTTGAGGCCGGAGAGCGCCAGCCGCATGCATCGAATGGCGCCTTCCGACGACGGCTGTACCATATCGTGGCCGTCCGACGTCGCGGCATAGCCTACGACTTCCCCGTAGATCTTGGCACCTCGCGCCAATGCATGTTCGAGCTCCTCGAGCACGACCACGCCGCCGCCGCCGGCAATGACAAATCCGTCGCGATTGACGTCGTACGGACGGCTCGCTCTCTGCGGCGTGTCGTTGTATTTCGACGAGAGCGCTAGCATCGCGTCGAAAAGCAGCGTCATCGTCCAATCGAGTTCCTCGCCCCCCCCGGCGAAGACAATATCTTGCTTGCCAAACTGGATCAGCTCCGCGGCGTTGCCGATGCAATGAGTGCTCGTCGCGCAGGCGGATGTGATGGAGTAATTGACTCCCTTAATCTTGAACGGTGTCGCGAGGGTCGCTGAGTTGGTGCTCGACATGGTGCGTGGGACCATGTAGGGCCCAACCCGCTTTGCCGACTTTTTGCGAAGCGTATCCCACGACCACAACAGGTTCTTCGTCGACGGGCCGCCCGAGCCCATGATCAACCCCGTGCGCTCGTTGGAAACGTCGGATTTATTAAGGCCCGAATCTTCGATCGCTTCCTGCATCGCAATATAATTATAGCCTGCTCCATCGCCGAGAAAGCGCCGAGTTTTTCGGTCGAGCGCTTCTTCAATATCGAGCTTTACAGAGCCGTGGACGTGGCTGCGAAAGCCAAGTTCGGCGTACTTTTCACAATATTCGATGCCGGATTTACCGGTTTTCAAAGATTCGAGTACTTCGGACTTGTTGTTTCCGATGCAGGAAACAATGCCGAGCCCCGTGACGACTACTCGCCGCATGTCAGCTCCGTCAAGTTTGTTCGCTGGGGGTGAACAGGCCGACACGAATGTCCTTGGCTTCGTAAATCGGTGTGCCGTCGACATTCATCACGCCATCTGCTATGCCCATCACCAGCTTCCGCATTATCACCCGTTTCATGTTGATTTGGTAAGTCAGTTCCTTCGCTGTATCGAGAACCTGACCGGTAAACTTAACTTCTCCAACGCTAATCGCGCGGCCCCGGCCCAGCCCCCCGAGCCAACCAAGGAAGAACCCGACCAGCTGCCACATGGCGTCCAATCCAAGGCACCCGGGCATGACCGGATCATTCTCGAAGTGGCATTTAAAAAACCAGAGGTCCGGATTGATGTCCAGTTCAGCCAGTATCTCGCCCTTACCGTGAAGACCGCCTTCGGCCTTAATCTCGGTAATACGATCGAGCATCAGGAAGGGCGGAAGCGGCAACTGAGCATTGCCCTCCCCAAATAGCCGCCCGTGGCCGCATTCCAGCAGCTCCTCAAGCGTGTAGCTGCTTTTTCTCTTGAATGTCACGCCGGATTCCCTTTTCGCCGCTCAGCGCTTCAATACACCAAAGCTACCTTTATCGCAGCAGGCCAAGGAAGACAATGCCAGCGATAATCGGGGATTAGACATCAAGATGCTCGACCTTCAATGCGTTTGACTGAATGAAATCGCGCCGTGGTTCGACCAGGTCGCCCATCAATGTGGAAAACAGCTCACCCGCCTCGTCGGCATGTCCGACCTTGACCTGATGCAGGGTACGAGCGTTCTCGTCCATTGTGGTTTCCCAAAGCTGTTCGGGATTCATTTCGCCGAGGCCTTTGTAGCGCTGCACGCCGATACCTTTCTTGCCAAGATCCATTACTTTGTCGACGAGCGCGGTGGGGCCGGCAATGCGGAACTCCTCTTCCTTGGCACGGAGGGTTGGGTAGTGGACGAAGTAGCGTTGTAGCGTTGGCGTCATGGCGTCCAGGCGTCGGCCTTCGGCGCTGCGGACCGTGGTGCCGTCAATGATGCAGACCTGGGCGACGCCGCGCAGCGTTCGAGAGAAGGTTAAACCGCCTCCATTTTGCGGCATGCCGCTCCAACCGCGTTCCAATGGATCCGCTAGCGCATCAAGGCGCTTGGCGACATATTCCGCCGCTTGCTGGGCTTGCTCGGCGTCGGCGAGAACGTCAGGATTGAGGGCGCCGGCAATCGCTGTCTGCTCCACCACATCGGCATTACCGACCTTGCGCGCCAGGGGCTCCATGGCTTGTTTCGCCTGGCGGGAAAGCTCCATTATTTCGAGCAACTCGTCGCGGCTGACTTCTTCTCCGTCCTCGATCGTCAGGGTGCAATTCCCCAGCGCCTCACGCATCAGGAAAGCTTCCATGGCTACGTCGTCTTTCAGATAGACCTCGGACTTTCCCTTCTGCACGCGGTACAGCGGCGGTTGCGCAATATAGAGATATCCGCGCTCGATCAGTTCTGGCATCTGCCGGTAAAAGAATGTCAGCAGCAAGGTTCGGATATGGCTGCCATCGACATCGGCGTCGGTCATGATGATGATCTTGTGATATCGCGCCTTATCGGGATTGAAATCCTCTCGGCCGACACCGGTACCGAGAGCCGCGATAAGCGTGCCGATCTCGGCGGATCCAATCATCTTGTCGAACCGGGCGCGCTCGACGTTGAGAATTTTGCCGCGTAGCGGCAGGATCGCCTGATGACGGCGGTCGCGCGCCTGCTTCGCGGACCCACCTGCCGAATCACCTTCGACGATGAACAATTCGCATAGGTCTGGATTTCGCTCCTGGCAGTCGGCCAGCTTGCCCGGGAGGTTCGCAATATCCAGAGCCCCCTTACGTCGGGTCAATTCGCGCGCCTTTCGCGCTGCTTCGCGGGCTGCGGCGGCTTCTGCGACTTTCTGGACAATGCCCCGGGCTTCGCTCGGATGTTCCTCGAACCATTGACCGAGCCGTTCGTTGACGATCGATTCGACGACAGGCCTGACCTCGGACGAAACCAGTTTCTCCTTCGTCTGGCTGGAAAACTTCGGATCTGGAACCTTGATTGACAGGATACAAGTTAGTCCCTCGCGGGCGTCATCACCGGTGATGCCGATCTTCTCACGCTTGGCGATTCCGCTTTCGGCGGCGTAGGCATTGATTTGGCGGGTCAGGGCCGCACGAAAGCCGGCAAGGTGCGTGCCGCCATCGCGTTGCGGAATGTTGTTGGTGAAGCACAACATCGTTTCATGGAAACTGTCGTTCCATTGCATGGCGATCTCGACAACAATTTCATCCTTGTCGCCTTGGATGGCGATGGGGGGGTAAAAAACAGGGGTCTTGGAGCGATCGAGATACTTAGCGAACTCCTGCAGGCCGCCTTCGTAATAAAACGTCTCGGTCGGTGCGTCCGGTTTGCGGCCGTCCGTCAGGACAATACGAATTCCCGGATTTAGAAAAGCGAGTTCGCGCAGTCGGTGTTCCAGAATTGCGTAGTCGAACTCGGTACGGGTAAAGGTCTCGGACGACGGCGTGAAGGTCACTTCCGTTCCGGTATAGCTTGCGCTGTCGCCGACCACTTCGAGTGGTGCTGCCGATTTGCCGTCATGAAAGCGCATGAAGTGAATCTGGCCGTCGCGCTTGATTG
>CAXGSZ010000089.1:0-7732 GCA_964012455.1 uncultured Alphaproteobacteria bacterium | reverse complement strand
ATCACCGATACGCCCGAATTGTTGCTGCGCTTGAGTTGTCTTTGCGGCAGCGAGGTTGAGAGCTACCACGAGACCCGTATGGCGCGGCATAACGTGCATCCGGAGGTGCCGCAGATATTCATGGTCTCGAATATTCCGCCGGCGGACCGCGCGCCGCCACCACAGCCAGACCCGGCGCGGAACGCCGACGGCTCCCTGCCGACACGGTTCCCGCACCGCCGCGGCTGGCACACGGATCAGAGTTATCGCCGACCGCCCCCCGATGTGTCGCTCTTCTATTGCGTTATTCCGGCACCCGTGGATCAAGCGCAGACACTCTACGCCAATGGCATTGCCGCTTATGCTAGTCTCTCGGATGAAATGAAGGTGGTGGTCGACAGCCTCGTCGGGATTCATGCGAAACCTGGCGTCGGCCGCAGTGAGGTCTCCGTCCGTTCCGGGGAAACGCCGAATGAGCTCGGGCCGGGCGATCTTCCTCAGTGCCAGCCGGTCGTCCGCGTTCATCCGGTCACGGGCGCCAGGGCGCTCTATCTGTGTGAAGCCGGGCAGATGGATTGGATCGACGGGCCCTTCGTTGGCATGGAACCAGGACCCGATGGTGACGGCGCCAAGCTGCTCTACGAACTGGTGTCGCATTATACTCGCCCGGAATTCGTATATGCCCACGAGTGGCAGGCGGGCGACTTGATCATCTATGACAACCGAACTTCGATTCATGCCGCGACGTGGTTCGACGCTGACAAGCATCAGCGATTGATGTGGCGGACCACAGTAAGCGGTAATCCAGGTCCGGAATATGCGGGCGAAAGCAAGAGCTGGCTTGCGGCATAGGCGCGCAGCAAACAGGAATAAAAATGTTTGAAATCAATACACTTTCCGATGCCGTCGGCGCTGAAATCGTCGGACTGGACCTGGCGCAACCGCTTGATGACGAAACCTTCGGGCGCGTCCATCAGGCGCATCTCAATCATCAGGTTCTTGTATTCCGCGACCAGGAAATCACACCGGAGCAGCACATCGCCTTTAGCCGTCGATTCGGCGATCTGTCGGGTCATGTCTACGGCCAATTCCTGTTGTCGGGCCATCCGGAAATTCTGAAGGTCTCGAATAGGAAAACGCCGGAGGGTGACTTCGTTGGGCTTAACTCGGCCGGGCGTCGGTGGCACTCGGATCTATCTTACGCGGAAATTCCCAGCCTGGGCTCCCTGCTTTACGCGCTGGAAATCCCGCCGAGTGGTGGCGACACATTGTTCAATAATATGTACAGCGCCTACGAAAACTTGCCCCAGATGACCAAGGATCGCATCGCCGGACTGAAGGCGGAGTTCCTCATCGGAAGTGCGCGGAAGTACTACACCGAAGACGAGCGCCCGGCCTTGACGTCGGAACAGCTGGCCTCGGTGCCGTCGGTCGAGCATCCGGTTGTTCGCACCCATCCAGAGTCGGGCCGCAAGGCGCTTTACGTCAATCCGGCGCATACCGTGCGGATTCTCGGGATCGATGACGCGGAAGCCGAAGATCTGCTGACCGATTTGACCGAACATAGCGTCAAGCCGGAATTCGTCTACCGCCACAAGTGGCGGCTTCATGATCTCGTGTTTTGGGACAATCGATGTTGCATGCATATTGCGGAGCCGCCACCGAAAGGCACGAACCGCCATATGCACCGCACGACGGTTGTCGGCGACCGACCTTACTAAGCTGCTTCGCGGCGCGCTAACCGCTATTCAAGATGTCCGCTGCGGCGGTGATGAGCCGTTGGGTGTCGTCTTCCGTCCCAACCGTGATGCGCAGATACTCCGTAGTGCGTGGTTTGTCGAAGTGACGCACCAGAATGGCCCGCTCGCGCAGACCCGCCGCGAGTTCTTTCCCCTTCCGGTCCGGATGCCGCGCGAACACGAAATTCGCGCTCGACGGCAAGACTTTGAAGCCGAGGGCGGTAAGCTTTCGCGACATGGCTTCCCGGCCCGTGACGATTTGGGAACAGTAGTACTTGAAATAGGCTTCATCGCGCACCGATGCCGCTGCGCCCGCCTGCGCGACGGTCCCGAGGGGATAGGAATTGAAACTGTCCTTCACCCGGGTCAGAGCATCGATCAGGTCTTTGTCGCCGAGGGCATAGCCGACACGTAGACCAGCCAGCCCACGCGCTTTTGACATCGTGTGGACGACAAGCAGATTGGGATGGTCGGCAATTGCCGGAACCGCGCTCTCACCACCGAAGTCGATATACGCCTCATCGATCAAAACCGGGATGTTAGGTTGCAAATCGAGCAGTCGCACGATTTCGGAACGCGGTATTGCGATACCGGTCGGCGCGTTCGGGTTGGGGATGATGATTGATCCGGCATCGTGCCGGTAATCGTCGATACGAATCTGCATATTTCCATCCAGGGCTACGGTCTTGACTCCAACCCCGAATAGTTGAGCCCAAACCGGGTAGAAACTGTAGGTAATGTCTGGAATTAGCAGTGGTTTTGGATGTTTCAGCAAGGCGACGAAGGCATGCGCCAGTACCTCATCCGAACCGTTTCCGACAAAGACCTGCTCCGGTTTGACGTTGTGATGTGCCGCCAGCGCATCCCGCAAGTCGGACGCCTCCGGGTCGGGATAAAGCCGCAAACTGTCCGCCGACGCGGCGCGCATCGCGTCGAGTGCGCGCGGGGACGGACCGTACGGGTTTTCATTGGTGTTGAGCTTCACCAGATCGGCGACGCGTGGTTGCTCGCCCGGCACATAGGGCGAGAGTTTACTAGCGGTTTCACTCCATAATGATTGCATCGGAATTTCCAGATTGGGTTCGAGCGACTGGTGGATAGTCCCAGTTCGGGATAGTGGGTGGCAATGTGCAATTTGCCATGTCGATCATTTTGGGTTCGTGCTTTGTGTCAGGCGAGGTAGCCCGGCAATTGCGTCAAGAGGGTCTCGACGTCCTCTTTCGTTGTAAAGACGTGAGCGGAGGCGCGAATGCGGCCGTTATCGCCCCAGAGATAAATACCGTCCGCCTCTGCCGCGGCGACAATCGCCGCCGGATCACAGCAGGCGAACGCGGCATTTCCAGCTTGTTCCCCCGGTCCTGCGGGTGTCATCACATCGAGGTTTAGCGCCGTCATGCCCTCGATCATGTCGCAACAGAGCGACTGAGCATGTGCCGTAACGGCATTGAGGTCGCAATTCGAGAGATAATCAAGTGACTCGCGAAGCAGGTAGGCACCTAGATGCCCGGCGTTTCCAAACTCGACCCGTCGTGCTCCGTCTTTAGGTCGAAATTGGACCGGAGTGTCGCCGGCACTCGCCGCCGCCCAACCGACGCCAAAAGGTTCGAAATTCGGATAACGTGCCTTGTTCCAAGCGAAGACGCCTTCATGGATGCCAAGTGCAAACTTGTAGCAGGAACTGACCGTAAAATCCGCGAGGTCCCCTCTCACGGGAACCACGCCAAGAGCGTGGCTCGCGTCCAGCAGTAGCATCGTCGGCCCATCGCCAAGTACCTTTGACAGCGGCTGAATATCTATTAGCTGTCCGGTCGTTGCGTTGACCTGACTGATATAAAGAGTGCGCGTTCGATCGTCACAATGCGCGATCAAGTCGTCTGTCTCAATCCGCCATCCTCGCGCGCTGACCATGCGCACCTCGACCCCTTGCCGCGCAAGGCTTGCAAAGGCATAGCGTCCGGATGCGTAGTCCCGCTCAGAGACGACGACATTGTCGCCGGCGTTCCAGTTGATGCTCGAGAGCGCCTTCACGATGCCTTCGGATGCATTGCCTATCAGTCCGACCTCATCCGCCGAAAGACCGAGCATGGGAGCCAGGCGGTCGCGGACGGCATCAACGGTTCGCCAATGATTTGCATAGCCGTCCATACCACGTGCCTTGTCGGTCGCGAAGGCTTCGAACGCGTCGCGATGTCGCCGAAGCAAGGGTGGTTCGCCGCCTGTCGCAAGATGAATCTTGTCTTCGAGGCCAATGAAGTCGCTTTTGGGTGCGGGGAGGGAACAAGTCATATTGTCAAAAGAAATTTGATGGGACATGCGGATGGGCCATCGTAGCATTCGATTCTTGAAAATCGAAATGCCGATAGGGAACGCATGCTGAAAGTCGCTGCACTAATACTGATCGCTTCGTTCACCGCGCTTGCATCCACCGTTGCGGCGGGCAATGCGTTTCGAGTCGATGCGAGTACGTCCAACCTTGGAAATTTGCATGTCAGCAAATTGTTGCCGGCTGGCAAATATCTGTTTGTTTCAGACGTCGATAATGATCGGGTGGCGGTGCCTGAAGCGGAAACCTTGCAACTGGTCAATAATTTTGGGTCGGACCATCAAGGGGGCACGCACGATGTCGACTTGTCGGCGGAGCTTGGTCCGGCAATCTCGTGGTGTGTGAGAACGGAAATGTTGTCTTTGTGTTGAAAGCTCTTTCGTCCCCACATTATGGGGAATTAACACCGGAAGGCGATGTCTGGCTGGAGGACGCTGGCGACGATCGCATGGTGTTCCTCACGGCCAAGTTGCAGCTCTTTAAGGAGATTTCATTTAAACCATGTGGGTTTAACGGACAGCGCGGCCAGGATGTAATGCCGGATGGCGCCTTAGATCGTCGCCGACAAGTGTACGCACTCGGTCAAGGGCATCGGCACGGACGGTATCTAGTTGCAGGTAATCGGAACTGGTCGGGCGGGGAAAAGTCCAGGTAAGTTTACGACTCAGGAAGGTGTTGAGATTCGCGACGAAACGCTCTGGACTTCCGCTTCCGGTAACAGAGCGTTAAGTATCGCCTTCCCCGTAACTAACTGGAACCAGGCTATGTCTGCTATTGAATACTTCTACTCAGCACACTCCGGCTATGCCTATATCGGTTCCAAGCTGCTGTCGGAAATTGCGGCAAATGCCGGAGTGCGCCTTGATCACCGCCCGATGGATCTGCGCCGCGTCGTAGCGGTGACCGGGCCCGGTTCAACAAACGGCCGGACGCCTGAACGTCGGGCTTATTTCTCCGGACGTGAGATAGAGCGCTGGGCGGAGGCGCGTGGTTTGAAAATCATTAACGGCCGCATGCCGACCTTCCACGATAACGATATTGGGCTACCGAACTGCATGCTGATCGCCGGCCTGCTTGAAGGGGTGGATGTCGATGCGCTTGCGCATCGCATGCTGGAAGCGCATTGGCGCGAAGATGCGGACCTTTCTGATGCCGGCACCTTGTCGCGACTTGGTGGGGAGGTTGGCGTGAATGCAGGTCTGCTGCTCGCCGCCGCTAGTTCACCCGAAGTACGGGCCATCTACGAGGCAAATACGGCGGAAGCGATCGAACGGTCGGTGTTTGGCTCGCCGACCTATTTCGTCGACGGCGACATGTTTTATGGTCAAGATCATCTGGAGTTGGTGGAGCTGGCGTTGGACACACCGTTCTCCGGTCAATGGCCGCGACCGGCCGCGTGATAGG
Organism: uncultured Alphaproteobacteria bacterium; assembly: GCA_964012455.1. Classification (GTDB taxonomy): domain Bacteria; phylum Pseudomonadota; class Alphaproteobacteria; order UBA8366; family UBA8366; genus UBA6544. The sequence continues at coordinate 2,287 of CAXGSZ010000089.1, read as the reverse complement.
GAGAAATAAGAGGCGGGTTCATACAAGCGGATCAATGACAGCTCAGGCCGGCGGCGACCTTGGCGGAAATCGCCCGTCTCGTTCGGCCGACCCAATTGATCAAGATCGGATTTGACGCGGTCGACGGTGCGCGGGATCGGGCGACGCGGATTTCTTCCTACCTGCCGCTTGAGGAGCAGTATGGCTATTCGCGAGTAGTGCGGGTGGATGGCAAGGTTTTTGTCAGCGGTACAACCGCACGCGACACGGACGGCTACGTCGTGGCGCCGGGCGATCAGTATGGCCAGGCAAGGGTCTGTTTTGAGATTATTAGTGCTGCAATGGTTGAAGCTGGCGCGGCGCTTGCCGACATGAACTATACCGAGACCTTTGTGACGAATATGGAGCAATCAGGTGAACAACGAGAAGCAAAGCTCGAGGCACTCGGTGGTATCCAGCCAACGGGCACACTGCTCGGTATCCCGGTCATGATTGGGGAACCAACGGTGATCGAGATCGAGGCAGAAGCAATTGTTGGAGCTGCTGCGTCCCGCTAGGATTTTTATACCGAGAATGAGCGTGAGAAAACGCGTGGCTATGCCCGTGCCGTCTCGGTGGGTGATGTTGTCCATGTTTCCGGATTCACATCGATGGATCCGGCGGGAAACGTCAGGTCGCCCAGCGATTAGGCCGCGCAATTCGATATTTGCCATGAGGGTATTGAAGAAGCGCTCGGGATAGTGGGCGCGCGACTTGACGACGTAATCAGGCGGCGCAGCCTCACCATCGCTTCCGCAGAGCAGAATCGGCCTTATAGCGAAGGTCCCACCTGGTTTAAAGACAGTCGGCCAGTTTCAATGGGCTGCCGGATCGATTCACTCGCCGATCCAGCAATGCTTGTCAAGGTTGATGCAGTTGCGATCAGGGGGGCAGGTGACGGGATCGAATGGCTGGGCCCGCAAGGTTCTGAGGGAATGCCATCGGATCGGCTTGGCCCGAGTTAACCGCGTCGGTATGCTGAGTGGGTCCCGTCATTAGCGTTCCGGCCGACTATGTATAAGCATCCCGACTTTGCAAACCTCTTCATTGTCAATCATCCGCTGATACAGCATAAGCTGACACTGATGCGGCGATCCGAAACGCCAACAAGCCTGTTCCGTCAGCTGCTGAAGGAAGTCAGCCTGTTGATGGCGTACGAGCTGACCCAGCCACTGCCGATGACGAAGGCGCGTATCGAGACCCCTGTCGCACCGATGGATGCCCCTGTCGTGGCCGGTCGCAAGCCGGCGATCGTTTCAATATTGCGGGCTGGTCTTGGCATGGCCGAAGGTCTAAGAGAACTTCTTCCATCCGCACGGGAGGGGCATATCGGCCTTTATCGTAATCCGGATTCCAAGAAACCCGTAGAATATTACGTCAAATTGCCAGAGCCGGCGGGGCGGCTGTTTATCGTCAGTGACCCGATGCTCGCAACTGGACACTCGGCCGCTCACGCCATTGACGTGTTGCGGCGGCATGGTGTTTCAAACCAGAACATCCGCTTCATGGCGCTCGTCGCCGCACCCGAGGGCATGAAAGTCGTGGAAGACGCCCATCCAGGCGTGCATGTCTACGCGGCAGCGCTCGATGAACGGCTCGACGAGAACGCCTATATCGTTCCTGGCCTCGGTGATGCCGGGGACCGGCTCTTCGGTACGAAGTAACGAAAGACGCCCACTTTGTGGCCCAACAGCCGTTTGTGTGAACTCCTGGGTATTTATTTGCCGATTATCTAGGCGCCGATGGCGAGCGCTGGGGGATCGGCCCTGGCGGCGGCGACAGCGGCCGGCGGACTCGGTTCGCTTCCCTGTGCGATGCTGGATGTCGATAAGATCCGTGCTGAAATAAGGGTCATTCGTCAACAGACCGACGGACCGATCAATGTCAACTTCTTCACCCATAGGTCACCCCGGCTTGACCCTGCCCGCGAGAACGCCTGGCGGGAAAGACTGCGCGACTACTACGATGAGTTCGGGCTTGATCCAGATGCGAAAGCATCGGCGGTAAATCGCGCGCCTTTCGACGAGGCGACCTGCAGGATCGTCGAAGTCACAAAGCCGGAGGTCGTCAGTTTTCACTTCGGCCTTCCGGCCGATTCACTGCTCGACCGTGTTAAAGCGGCGGGATGCAAGGTCATCAGCTCCGCGACGACGGTTGCCGAGGCAGAGTGGCTCGTGGCATGCGGCTGTGATGCGATCATTGCACAGGGCTATGAGGCTGGCGGTCATCGCGGGATTTTTCTGAACGACGATGTCTTCGCTCAAGCGGG
>CAXGSZ010000088.1:0-7736 GCA_964012455.1 uncultured Alphaproteobacteria bacterium | reverse complement strand
CGGAATCGCGACAACAGCAATTTACGCCGCTGATGACGCGAATTCCCTGCATGTGCAACGCGTCGACAAAGCTGTCGCTCTCGACGGTGTCGGGCCGGCGGCATACCTCGACATCGACGGCGTCGTCGCGGCCGCCAAAGAGGCGGGCGCTGACGCCATCCATCCTGGATACGGCTTCCTCAGCGAAAACGCAGCTTTCGCGGAAGTCGCGGCAGCCGCTGGCCTTGCCTTCGTCGGTCCGTCGCCCGCCGCCCTTAGCGCATTCGGCGACAAAGCAAACGCACGGCGACTAGCCATTGAGTGCAATGTACCGGTGATTCCCGGCACGGACGGCCCAACCGACCCGCAAGACGCACGCGCGTTTTTCGAAGGGCTTGGCCCCGACGGTGCGGTAATGGTGAAAGCAGTTGCCGGTGGCGGTGGCCGCGGTATGCGCCCGGTCACTGATCTCGAACAGCTCGCGGACGCGCTCGCGCGATGCGCTTCGGAAGCAGAGGCCGCGTTCGGCGATGGCGGAGTTTATATTGAGAAACTAATCCCGGACGCCCGACACATCGAGGTGCAGGTAGCCGCAGACCAAGAGGGCAATGTCGTTGTTCTCGGTGACCGAGATTGCAGCCTGCAGCGCCGGAGACAGAAGATTGTCGAGGTGGCGCCAGCCCCAGGCCTTACCAAAGATCAGCGGGCAGCCTTCCATCAACACGCCTCGGAGCTCACCAAAGCTGCCCAGTATTGCGGCCTTGGGACTGTCGAGTTCCTTTTGGGGGGCGACGGCACTCTTGCCTTCATTGAATTCAATGCCCGTCTGCAGGTCGAGCATACAGTGACGGAAGCGGTGACCGGACTCGACCTTGTCCGACTGCAATTCGATATAGCCAACGGTGAAAGCATTGCCCATGTGACGCCGCACACCCCTTGGGGCACCGCAATACAGGCCCGCGTCAACCTGGAGACGATGGAGGCGGACGGGGGAGCGAGGCCCGGCGGCGGTGAGATCGCGGCATTCGAGCCGCCGGCCGGACCTGGTCTGCGTGTGGATCATTTCGGCTACGCCGGCTATCGGACAAGCCCACGCTACGATTCGATGCTGGCGAAGGTCATCGTCCACTCCCCGTCCGACGACATAAGCGATTGCGCGGCGAAGACCGGACGGTCCCTGTCCGAATTCCGTCTCGATGGTGTGCCTTCGAACCTCTCATTCCTGCAAGCCGTCCTCGCCAGACCGGAATGGGAGACCTACGGTTTTGACGTAGCGTTCATCGAGCGCGAAGCCGCAACCCTGGTCGAGGCCGCCCTCGCTATGCCGCGCCCGAATTTTGGCCAGGACAGCGATGAAGCCTCGGTGACCGCGCGCCTCGCGGGCGCCCAGGTTGACGAGGCGGATCCCCTCGCGGTCCTCGATCACGGTCGCGCACAGAGCAGCGAGGAGGCCGCCGGCGATTTTGTCAGCGGAGACGGTTACGTGCTCCAAGCACCAATGCAGGGCTCAATCGTCAGCGTTGCGGTCGCACCCGGTGAAGAGGTTTGGGAAGGCCGGGTCGTTTTAATCATGGAATCGATGAAAATGGAGCACGAGGTTGCCGTCGAGACGAGCGGCGTTGTGCGCCGCATCAATATCGCCGCCGGCGACGTTGTCTTCGAAGACAGTCCCCTCATCATTATCGACGAGGCGGACGTTTCCGTCTCCGATGACGGAGCGCTAGAGGAAGTTGACCTCGACTACATCCGCCCGGATTTGGCCGAGGTTGTGGAGCGACGCGGCCTGGGCCACGATGCGAAACGGCCGGACGCTGTTGCGCGGCGGCGCAAGACCAACCAGCGCACGGCTCGCGAGAACCTCGAAGATTTGGTCGACCCCGGAACGTTCATCGAATACGGCCCCATGGTGATCGCCGCGCGACGCCTGCGGATGGAAATGGACGAGCTCATCCGCCGGACCCCGGCTGATGGCATGATTGGCGGCATCGGCGAAATCAATGGCGCAATGTTCCCTGAGGAAGATGCCCGCTGCATGATCATGTCCTACGACTACACTGTCCTGGCGGGCACCCAAGGCAAGAAGAATCACCAGAAGAAGGACCGTCTGTTTCGGCTTGCGGAGAAATGGCGCCTTCCGGTCGTCTTCTTCGCCGAGGGCGGCGGTGGCCGACCGGGCGACAGCGACGTCATCTTTGCCGCGAACCTGCACACGCCCGCATTCAATCTGTGGGGTAAGCTCAGCGGCAACGCACCGATGGTGGGCATCGTGTCCGGGCGCTGTTTCGCAGGAAACGCAGTTGTCCTCGGTTGCTGCGACGTCGTCATCGCCACCGCTAATTCGACCATCGGCATGGGCGGCCCGGCCATGATCGAAGGTGGTGGCCTCGGCGTCTACCGACCCGAAGAAGTTGGCCCGATGTCGGTGATGAAGAAGAACGGCGTCGTCGACATCGCGGTCGAGGACGAAGCGGAAGCAGTGGCAGTTGCAAAAAAATACATCTCCTATTTCCAGGGGAACACGAAGGACTGGGAGTGCGCTGATCAACGCCTGCTGCGGCATGTCATCCCGGAGAACCGGCTACGCGTCTACGAAATTCGGAAGGCGATTGAGCTTATGGCGGATACGGACTCAGTCTTGGAACTGCGTACGGATTTCGGTGTCGGTATGATCACAAGCCTCGCCCGCTTTGAAGGGCGGCCGGTCGGCATCATCGCCAACAACCCGAAACATCTGGGCGGCGCCATCGATTCGGAGGCCGCGGACAAGGCGGCGCGGTTCATGCAACTGTGCGACGCATTCGATATTCCTGTCGTCTCGCTATGCGACACGCCGGGCAACATGGTCGGACCGGAATACGAGAAGGAAGCGCTGGTGCGCCATTGCTGCCGGCTCTATGTGATTGCTGCAAACGCCACCGTGCCAATCTTCACGGTGATCCTGCGCAAGGCCTACGGCCTCGGCGCTCAGGCCATGGCGGCAGGAGGTTTTCACGCGCCTTTCTTCACGATCTCCTGGCCGACTGGCGAATTCGGTCCCATGGGCCTGGAAGGTGCGGTGAAGCTCGGTTACCGGGACGTACTGGCCGCGATCGAGGATCTCAATGAACGGCGCGAGAAATATGAGGAAATGGTCGCCGCCGCCTATGCCCAAGGCAAGGCAACGAACACCGCCTCCATGTTCGAGATCGACGACGTGATCGATCCTGCGGACACCCGCCGCTGGATCGTCAGTGGTCTGAAGGCCCAGCCACCGAAACCGGTGCGAACCGAGAAAAAACGACCCTGGATTGATACCTGGTGAGATTTCAGGCTCCGTAACCACGCACCGCGAGTACCAGTGTCACTATCCCGGCAATCGCTAGAACCCAGAGCGCGGCAGCGCGAAATATCTGCTGACCTTGTTGAGAGAAAAACCGGGCACCGAGCCACGTGGAAAGCACGTATGGCGGCACGATCAGCACGCTGACGACAATTACCTCCTGAGTGAAAAGTCCATGATACCAGAGTGCCGGTATGCCGCAGAACGCGAGGGATGCGACGGCGCCGATCACATTGGCGCGCTGTTGGGGCGCACTACCGGGCCGCGCCAGGGCTAAGGCGACCGCAGGCGGTCCTCCAACACCAGCCGACCCTTGAACTAATCCTGCCGCGAGGCCAGTCCCGATCACGGTGGCCGGCCCACCGCTTCCGATACGCCAGCCGCGCCACATCATCGCAACCATGAACAGAACGAACAGCGAGATCGCCATTTTCATGAGTGCCGGGTTAATCGTGACCAGCACCAGGGTTCCAAAGGGTGCTGCGACGAAACTGGCGATCCCGAAAGGGACGACAAAGGGCCGATCGGCCATCCGCACGGCAACAGGAAGAAGCTGAAGCGTGGTCACCACGCCTGCAAGGCTGGCCACCGCAACCGCTGCCCGCGGACCAAGCACGATGCTAAGCGCCATGATGACGATCATCGCAGCTCCGAATCCGACAAAACCGCGAACAAACCCGGCCACGAAGACCGCCGCCACCGACAGAAGTGCTGTCGTACCCGTGATCGGGCCGAGAATTGACTGGATTAACTCCATAGTGCGTGCCTCAAGACCGCAAATTAAAGTGGCGCTGTCGGCTCAATCGGCGAGAGCCGACCGGTACAGCTGCGCAGCGGGACTTTCCGGCCATACCACGACATTCCCGGAAGAGACCCGTTCGCGTCCGTAGACGATCCAAGGGTCGTCGACCGTGCCGAGCACTTCCTCGACCCGAAACCGGCCCGGATGATCATCGGCCACGGAAAGCGCGGTTATCCCACTATAGAACCGCCCCTCTAGCAGCCCTTCGGCAACTGTCATGATTGAAACTTCCGGCACCTACTTCGCCCAGCAACTTGTATCGAGATATACCGCGGCCGCGGGCTGCAGGCCAAGCGAAGCCGGTCTCTGCACCTCAACGCGCGTCGGCACGGCGAGTGGGCGGTTCGGCGACACAAACGCATCGGTGACATAGATACCATGTTCGAAATGCGCTCTGGCGACCGTATCCATCGTGTCCGGATGGACCGCGACCTGCAAGATGTAATCGACTTCGCCCGTAGACATCATAGCGATGCCGGTCACGAAATCATCGACGAGCCTAATCTCCAAATCTTCCAGCCCGTGCAGGGCAAGGTAGCGCTCCGTCACGTATTTATGATTGCTGCCGGCGGGGCCAAGCGTCGCGAAGATGAGGCGATCAGCCGTTCGAATGCCACGCGGGACTGTCGTTACCAATCTTGAAATCGTTGACTGGATTTCGGTTGATACCTCCGACCAGGTCAATTGGTAGGGTCGGCCAATCAAACTTGGAGATCGGCATATCAAAATCGCGATGTAGTCCGGACGTCGACGGCATATAGCGCAGCGCAAAACCAGCACGACGACGCCCCGAAGTATTCGCGGCCGATCCACGCACGATGCCGACATCATACAATGAGCATTGTCCGGATTAGAGTTCGATATAACGAGAGTTTTATTCTGAAAGCTGATCGTCGCTAATGACCTTCTTGAGGGTCAGATTCTCACTGGAATCCTCATGATGGCGCCAATCCCGGCGCATCTGCGAACCCGGAATTACCCGCATGGCGCCGTTCTCCCTATCCACTTTGTCGATGGCAATCCACACGGTACAGGTCGCCCAGGGGCGGATAGGCCAATATTGCCCGTCCTGATACCAAGGCACTTCGCGAGCCGCCTTGGGAAGCTTGCAGGACAGATGGGTTAGCCAGAGAATGACGTCTGGACCCAAAACGCTCCCGACCAATTGCAGGATTTGTGGGTCACGGGCGATTCGGTCGATGATCGGAGGTCCTTTCACACCATAGGGCCGGCCACCATCCAAATGAGGATTGATCATGCGGTCAGGCGGAATATCCGGGTTGTCGGCCAAAATCTCGTCGATCGCGCCAGCCAATCCGGCTACAACCTGTTCGGAAAGACGAAACGCTCCTGGGATGAGATATTTATCCCGCGCATAGGCCTGTCTTTTAACTGGGGTCAGAATCGGACCCCCTACAACGCCACGACTGTCCATTCGCCTTCAGTGGACGGTGCCACCCACATCGGTGCCGCATTATCGAGTACCCGGGCACCATATTTTTCGGGACGTCGGAGCGGATGCCCGATCGCCGCCAGCAGCACCGCGAAAGTGCCGCCATGCGCCACTACCGTGACGTTACCTTTTGAGAGTGCGTTGTTTATGCCCTTCAAAGTGCGTACTACAAACTCCTCCAGGGTCTCTCCGCGTTCCGGTGAACCCGCCCACTGCAGGTCGACATTCGAGCGTCCCGCCCAACGGCCCCAATCCCTCTCGCGCAAGTCCGGGTCAGGATGGACCGGACGACCGCAATGACTGGCGATGATTTGCGCGGTCATCCAGGCACGCTCTTGGTCGCTGGCGTAATAGGCATCGAACGCCTTGTCCTTCAACTTCGGCCCCGCTTTCTCCGCCTGGGCCTTGCCGTTGGCATTCAGTTGCGAGCCCATCACCGGCTGAATGATTTTTGCGTCGTTGTAAAACGTCTCGCCATGGCGAACGAAATGGAAGCCGTCGGTCGGTGTTGTAATGCCACCGTGTTTATCGGCGAATTCCGCCATCTTCTTGTGCCAATCGGGGGTATCCATTGCCATCCTGTCCCTTACTGTTGCCGTCGTCTTGCCGCATCCGACAGTCGGCATACGGTTCGTTTGAGACGATAAATAGCAACCTGAGGCGACGAATCCATGGCCCCCCTTCCTCCCGGACCCGAATACAACACTTTTACCGCAATCGGCCGCTGTGAGAAGACCGGTAGACTCGGAGTCGCGACATCGACACGTTCGCTCGCGGTTGGCGCCCGTGTCCCCTTCGTCGGCCCACGAACTGGCGCCGTCGCAATTATGGCCATCGCTGACGCCCGCCTCGGTTTAATGGCGCAACGGCTGCTCAAACTCGGATACAAGTCTCCTGCCGTCATCGAACAGTTGGTACAGGCCGATCCGTATTGCGAATACCGTCAGCTCGGCATAATCGATGACGATGGCTTTGCGGCCGCTCGGACCGGGACGCAGAACCGTGATTGGGCCGGCCATCACGTACGCGACAATTTCATCGCGCTCGGCAATGTCTTGCTGGGCGAACATGTGCTGGACGGCATCGAAGTCGGATACAACGAAGCCCCTGAAGGCGAGCTCGAAGACCGTCTGATGCGTGCGATCGAGACGGGGCGCGACGCCGGAGGCCAGCACGGGGGGCAACGCTCCGCGGCCATACTCGTATATGACGACAAAGAATTCCCAAGGGTCGATCTCAGGGTCGACCACCACGAAGAACCTGTCGGCGAATTGCGGCGCGTCTACGACGTCTACCGGCCGGCGATCGACTACTACAACCACCGCCAGGTCGACGCCCGCGTGAAACCTCTCTACGAGGCGGTCCCGAACGAAAATTACTAATGGAAACTGTCGACGCGACGACACTCGCCACAGTCGTCACCGCGTTTCTCGTGGCAGGTGTCGTGAAGGGCGCGCTCGGCATGGGGCTACCGATGATCTCGATGACGATCATGGGGACAGCGCTCGGACTTTGGGAAGCTATTCCCATCCTGATGATCCCATCATTTTTGGCCAATCTCTGGCAGTTCTCGCGCCCCAATCCAATCTGGCCGCTCGTCAAACGATTCGGGACCATCAACGTCGCGGCGTGCTTGGGCATCTGGATTAGCACCGCGCTTCTGTTTGGCGTCGACGCGTTCGTCGTCAACACGATCTTCGGCGTCGTGGTGATACTCTATGCCGCGGTCAACTTGACCCGGTTCGAATGGATTGTTCCACGCGAGAAGGAGAATCAGTGGGGAGTGCCAGTCGGGTTCTTCGCCGGACTGCTTACGGGCGTCAGCGGACTGCTCCTGTTGCCCCTGGTCGTCTACCTGCAGACGTTAAAACTGGGCAAGGACATGTTCGTACAAGCTGCCGGTCTTTCCATGTTCATCGCAACCGTGATCTGGGCGGCGGCGCTCTACGGAGAAGGTGCGATGACCGTTCGGGCTTGGGCGCTGTCCGCAATCGCGGTTCCACCGGTGGTCGTCGGGTTAGCGGTGGGGGTATGGCTGCGCGGGAAAATTCGAGAGGACGTGTTCCGCAACGTCGTCTACATTTTCCTAATCGTGCTGTCGGCAAATGTGGTGCGGAAAGGATTTATGTGAGAAACGCCGCGCGCTTTTCCGCTTCGAGACGCTAAGTTATCATCCAGAAACA
>CAXGSZ010000087.1:0-7832 GCA_964012455.1 uncultured Alphaproteobacteria bacterium | reverse complement strand
GTGCCAGATCCGAGTTGGGATCGAGAAACGCAAACTGCCTGAAATTGCGATACCCAAGCAACTGATCGAGCATGCAAAACAGGAGCTATGGAACATCGGTGGGCAGTTCACCCAATAAGTGCATCTGCGGTTCGAAGGTGCGCAATGCCGCTGCGAGGGCCAGCGCCGCGGACTTGTCAGCGGCATGGAAATTCCGGGGCGTCGCCAGCAAGGCGAGACCCGCCACTTACCGTTGCCACCTCTGCGCCAATGCCAGTGCGAGATTACCCTCCATACAAAATAGCCAAGCACAAGTATTGGTTTAGTGCTTAGTTGGCAGGCGGAATTGAAGAAACCCTCCAGACGTCTGGCGATATAATCTGTCAGTTTGAAGTTTCGCTCGGCGTCGCCCGGACGCCCCAATTGACTACGTACCCGTCGACCCCGTTAGCGGAGAGCCGCCGCATGAAGCTATGTCCTTCGGCAAGGTTGAGTACGTAAGCGCGTTTGATGAGAGATGGCACGACGAGAATCGCCGTTTCGTTGTCCGTGCCGTTTGCAGGAAATTCAAGCAATTGGGAGGACCCAACGCGCGCCGCTGCGGCGGTCTCGGTCAGCGTGCGTTGTTAGGGGTAGTCGCGATATGCTTCTACGCTGTTGAGGAAGGCAGCGAGACGACGCCGGCTTTCCTGTTCGACAGCAGTAGACATTTCTATGATCTCGATCTCTCCGACTTGCGATATCCACTCATCCAGCGTCGCCCTTCAATGTGGCGACCCGCTCTCCAAGAGCGGCAATGCGGCATTGGAACTCGCATAGGTCAGCGCCGCCGCCAGCAGGTGAGCCGACAGCGGCCGCAGTTCCAGCCGCGCTTCCCGTGAAATCGTTTCCACTACCGACGGCATCTGCGGGCTTTCCTTGCTTGAACGGTGACAAGAATGCGGCGAACAGGCGCATCATCGACGCGCTCCACTCCGGATCCGCAGCCATCTCGGAAAGATGCTCCTGCCACAGATCAAGATAGTGCCTAGCGAATTCGTCGATTTCCGGCGTTTCGACCATTCCAAGATATACCGGCGGCCCTACTTCCGCGCCAGCGTTGCTGCTGTACGGAAGGGTCTGGCATATCCCTTTGGATTATCATAGATTTTAGGTATTGCGCTGCGGGATAAGCGCGCGTCACAAGGTGGGAAACGGCAATGGCCGAGAAAACACCCGAAAACGGCGAACCCGTCGTCATCAAGAAATACGCCAACCGTCGGCTGTATAACACAGCGTCGAGCAACTATGTTACCCTCGAACATCTCTGCCAGATGGTGAAGGACGACGCTGAGTTCGTTGTTCTCGATGCCAAGGGCAATGACATCACGCGTTCCGTGCTGACGCAGATTATCGTGGAGGAAGAGGCGAAGGGAGAGAACCTCCTTCCTCTCAATTTCCTTCGCCAACTCATTTCCTTTTACGGCGACAACATGCAGCGGATGTTCTTGCCGCATTATCTTGAATACTCGATCGATGCGTTCACCAAGAACCAGGAAGAAATAAAAAAGTACATGGAAGGTACATTCGGCAATATTTTTCCCTTCGGCCAGTTCGAACAGATGGGGAAACAGAATCGCAAGATGTTCGAACAGACGATGCGCATGTTCGCGACCTTTGAGGCGCCCGACGCACAGCGTGTTTCCGAACTGGCAGCGACGAAAGACACAGGGTCTGCCGATATGAAGTTACTTCAGCAACAACTCAATGCCTTGCAGGCCCAACTCAACAAGATGACCGGTGACAACTGACCCTATAAAGCGGGTCGGCGATCTTGTTAGCACTCCCCGCACGTCAGCAGGGTTGATCCAACGATTTCCGGTGTTATAAGCTTCAGGTAGGTATTTTGTATACCAGCCTTTTGCATAGGCGTCATCGGCTGGGCTTGAGGCGCTGCTTGGGAGTTGTCGTTGAATGGAAGTAGCACGGCCGGTCGTCGAACCGATCGCGATTTCGACAAGTCTCAAGGAGCAGACCTACGAGGCGCTCAAACGGGCGATCACGTCGATGAACATTTATGAGACGTCTGAAGCGCCTAAGCTTGACGAACGACATCTCGCAGAGGGTCTCGGCGTCAGTCGCACGCCAGTGCGCGAGGCCTTGGCGCGACTTGAGCAGGAAGGCCTGGTTCATACAATCCCGCGCCGTGGCGTTTTTGTCGTGCGCAAGACGAAACAGGAAATCATTGAGATCGTGACCGCCTGGGCCGCACTCGAAAGCATGGCAGCAAGACTCGCGACCGTGGTCGCGGCGGACGATGAGATTGCAAAGCTGCGCGCTCTCTTCGCAGAAGAAGGTGGCGCCTCGGTTCGTGCAAACCTTGATGAATATTCCGAAAAGAACATTGCGTTTCATCAAGCCATCCTGGCTCTAGGGAAATGCGCCTTGATCGAGCAGATGGCGGATAATCTATTCATGCACATGCGCTCAATCCGCAACCGGACAATCGGTGACGCGGATCGGGCGGTGCGGTCGGGGATTGATCACATGCACATAATCGAGGCGCTGGAGCGGCGCGACGCCGGACTTGCTGAGACGCTGGTACGCGAGCATTCGATGCGGCTCGCCGAACATATACATAAGTACGTTGATTACTTGGACTGACCGGAACAACAGGTCAGCCAAGACGCACAGGAGAAGCCAATGGCCGAAGGAACGACGACACCGGACGAGACGCAGGAGCTGACCGACGGTTTTAACCTCATTATCGACGCGATGAAGCTCAACGACGTCGAGACGATCTACGGCGTTCCCGGCATCCCAATTACCGATTTTGGCCGGATGGCGCAGGCGTCGGGCATTCGCGTCCTGTCTTTCCGTCATGAACAGAATGCCGGCTACGCTGCGGCCATCGCGGGGTTCCTAACCAAGAGGCCGGGCATCTGCCTGACTGTGTCAGCGCCCGGATTCCTCAATGGCCTGACGGCGCTCGCGCATGCGACCACGAACTGTTTTCCGATGATCCTGCTCTCCGGCTCCTCCGAACGAGAGATTGTCGACCTGCAGCAGGGCGACTACGAGGAGATGGATCAACTCGCGATTGCCAAGCCGCTCTGCAAGGCGGCCTATCGGATCCTGCACGCTGAAGACATCGGCATAGGCATCGCCCGGGCGATCCGTGCCGCGGTGTCGGGCCGGCCCGGCGGCGTCTATCTCGACTTGCCGGCTAAGCTGTTCGGCCAGGTGATGGATGCGGAAGCGGGACGCAAATCGCTGATCAAGGTGATCGATCCGGCACCCGCGCAGTTTCCGGCGCCGGAAGCGGTTGACCGGGCGTTGGATGTCCTGAAGGGGGCTGAAAGACCCCTGATTATCCTCGGTAAAGGCGCTGCTTATGCCCAAGCGGATGTGGCTATTAAGAATCTCGTGGAGAAGAGCGGCATTCCCTTCCTGCCGATGAGTATGGCAAAGGGCCTTCTTCCGGATACGCATCCGCAGTGTGCCGGTGCCGCACGCTCTACGGTACTCCGCGAATCAGATGTCGTGCTTATGATTGGGGCGCGACTGAACTGGTTGTTGTCCCACGGTAAGGGCCGGACATGGGGTGATGCGCCCAAGCGGTTCGTGCAGATCGATATCGAGCCGAAGGAGATGGACAGCAACGTTGAAATTGCAGCCCCCGTGGTAGGTGATATCGGTTCCTGTGTTGCCGCCTTGCTCGACGGAATGAGTGACGACTGGGACGCTCCGCCGTCCGATTGGGTTCGTTCTGTGTTGAAGAAGCGCGAGGATAACGTCGCGAAAATGGCGCCGCGCCTCATAAACAATCACGTGCCGATGGATTACCACGGCGCGCTTGGTGTGCTGCGGACGATCATCGCCGAACGGCCGGATGCGATGCTCGTCAACGAAGGGGCGAATGCACTCGATTTTACGCGCGGCGTCATCGACATCTACAAGCCGCGGAAACGTCTCGACGTCGGCACATGGGGGGTCATGGGTATCGGTATGGGGCAGGCGATCGCGGCGGCGGTCGAGACCGGAAATCCCGTGCTTGCGATCGAGGGGGACAGCGCCTTCGGTTTTTCCGGCATGGAGGTCGAGACGATCTGTCGCTACAAACTGTCGGTCTGTATAGTCATTTTCAACAACAACGGCATCTACCGCGGCGTCGAGGCGAACGAGGTCAGCGACGATCCGGCGACGACGGTGTTCGTTCCGGACTCACGTTACGACAAGATGATCGAAGCCTTCGGTGGCGTGGGGGTCAACGTTACGAACCCCGACGACCTGCGGCGGGCGGTAAAAGAAGCGATGGACTCGGGCAAGCCGACGCTCGTCAATGCGGTTATTGATCCAGCGGCGGGACTGGAGAGCGGCCGCATCGGCAATCTCAATCCGCAAAGCGCGCTGAAGAAGAAATAGCAGCGGTCATCAGCGATAGGAAAGAAAAGAGCGATGTCTAAAGCATTGGAAGGTGTCAAAATTCTGGACATGACTCATGTCCAGTCGGGTCCAACCTGCACGCAACTTCTCGCCTGGTTCGGGGCCGATGTGCTCAAGGTCGAGCGGCCCGGCGTTGGCGATGCAACTCGTGGCCAGTTGCAGGATATTCCGGATGTCGACAGCCTGTATTTCACCATCCTCAACGGCAATAAGCGCAGCATCACGCTTAACACGAAGTCGGATGAAGGGAAGGCGATTTTCACCCGTCTCATCGAGCATTGCGATGTCATGGTCGAAAACTTCGCACCTGGTGCTCTGGATCGTATGGGTTTCTCCTGGGAACGCATTCAAGAGATCAATCCGCGCATGATCTACGCTTCGGTCAAAGGATTCGGGCCGGGGCCATATGAGGATTGCAAGGTCTACGAGAACGTCGCACAGTGCACTGGCGGTGCCGCGTCGACCACCGGTGAGTTGGACGGCGTGCCACTGGTCACAGGTGCTCAGATCGGTGATTCCGGTACGGGCCTTCATCTCGCACTCGGTATAGTGACCGCCCTCTACCAACGGAACCAGTCAGGGCGCGGCCAGCGCGTTACTTGCGCCATGCAGGACGGTGTTCTGAACCTGTGCCGCGTGAAGCTGCGCGATCAACAGCGTCTGGCGCATGGACCGCTCACGGAATATCCGCAGTATCCGAACAACGAATTCGGCGACGCGACACCGCGCGCCGGCAATGCGTCGGGTGGCGGGCAACCCGGTTGGATCGTTAAATGTAAAGGCTGGGAGACGGACCCGGACGCCTATATTTACGTGATTGCCCAAGCGGCGGCGTTTGCCGACTTGGCCAAGGTGATCGGACATGAGGACTGGATCGAGGATCCGGAATGGAACACGCCCAAAGCACGCCTGCCGAGGCTCGACGCGATGTTCTCTGAAATCGAGAAATGGACCATGACCAAGACGAAATTCGAGGCCATGGATATACTCAATCCATTGAACGTGCCATGCGGACCAATCCTCAGCATGAAAGAGCTGGCGGACGAAGAATCGCTCCGCGCGACGGGTACAGTGGTCGAAGTCGACCATCCCGAACGGGGGAAATATCTCACCGTAGGGAATCCGATTAAACTGTCGGATTCCCCGGCTGAAGTCGATCGCTCACCCTTGCTTGGCGAGCATACCGACGAGATCATGGGTGAGTTGGGATACGGCGCCGATGAAATTGCCGCTGCCAAAAGTAGCGGCGCGGTCTAGGGCGTCGCGAGGAATCGGGGGAAGTTTGAATGGCGGAAGGCGTCACGTTACGCCGGCACAATCACCCGGGCGGTCGGCGCCGCAAGGGGCGGGCTCATGCCAAGGGCCGGCAGCTCGTCGCTACAGCGGTTGAAGAGATTGCGGAACTTCTCGGCGACCGGCCACGGCAACGCGACCTGTTGATCGAATACCTCCATCTGATACAAGATAAATATAATCAGATTTCCGCGGCGCATCTCGCCGCGCTCGCCGAAGAGATGCGTATCCCTATGTCGGAAGCGTATGAGGTCGCAACCTTTTATGCGCATTTTGATGTCTTGAAGGAAGGTGATGCGCCTTTGCCGGAATTGACGGTCCGGGTATGCGACAGCCTGACCTGTGAGATGACGGGCGCCGAGACATTACTGGCCGATCTGTCGGACCATTACGGTGGTGCCGTGCGTGTCCTCCGTGCGCCCTGTATGGGGCGGTGCGACGTGGCACCCGTCGCTGAAGTTGGGCACTATCATGTTGTTGACGCGACGCCGGATACCGTGAAGTCGGCGGTTGATACCAAGCATGTTCATCCGGAAATTCCCGCCTACACGGATTACGATGCCTATCGGGCAGACGGCGGCTACACGCTGCTTGAAGCGTGCCTTGCCGGCGAGAAGACACCGGACCAGCTGATTGAAATCATGAGCGGCTCGGGTCTGCGTGGCCTCGGGGGCGCAGGTTTTCCAACCGGCGTCAAATGGAATATTGTTCGCGGAGAGTCGAAGCCACGGCTGATGGCGGTCAACGCCGACGAAGGCGAGCCCGGAACATTCAAGGACAAGCTTTATCTCGAGACCGATCCACATCGCATGCTGGAGGGCATGTTGATCGCGGCCTGGGTTGTGGGGGCGGAAGCCGTCTACATTTATTTGCGAGACGAGTATCCGGGCATCCGCGAAGTCTTACTGAAAGAAATTACGAAGGTTGAATCCGCCGGTCTCGACAAGGATATTAAAATACATCTTCGGCGTGGCGCCGGTGCCTATATCTGCGGTGAAGAATCGGCGATGATCGAATCAATCGAGGGCAAGCGCGGCCTGCCACGGCATCGGCCGCCTTATGTCGCGCAGGTTGGCATCTTCGACCGGCCGACCCTGGTGAATAATGTTGAGACCCTGTTCTGGGTCCGCGACATTGTTGAGAAAGGCCCCGAGTGGTTTGCAGAACAGGGTAAGGGCGATTCCAAGGGCCTCCGGAGCTACTCCGTTTCGGGGCGTGTAAAGGATCCCGGTGTGAAACTTGCCCCGGCGGGAACCAGCGTGCGCGAATTGATCAAGGACTATTGCGGCGGCATGGCCGAGGGGCACAGTTTCAAAGGCTACCTGCCGGGCGGTGCCTCCGGTGGCATCCTGCCTGCGAGTATGGGCGACTTGCCGCTTGATTTTGGCAAGCTTGATGAACACGGCTGTTTCGTGGGGTCGCACGCCGTCGTCATTCTATCTGACCAGGATCATATGGGCGGTGTTGCCCACAACCTCATGCGATTCTTCGAGGATGAAAGTTGCGGCCAATGCACGCCGTGCCGGGTAGGTACGGAGAAGTCGGTGAAGTTGATGGAAGCAGACAATTGGGATGAGGGTATGTTGGCGGAGCTCGGCACCTGTATGCGGGACGCTTCGATCTGCGGCCTCGGCCAGGCGGCTGCCAATCCAGTGTTTTCTGTACTCAAGCACTTCCGTGAGGACGTGACATGAGCGATACAATCGCATTTTCCTTGAACGGTAACGACGTCGAAGCAAAGCCGGGCGAGACCATATGGCAGGTCGCGAACCGGCTTGGTGTTGAGATACCTCATCTCTGTTATTCGCCGTCTGTCGATTATCGGGCCGATGGCAATTGCCGGGCCTGTATGGTCGAGATCGAAGGTGAGCGGGTGCTCGCGGCTTCCTGCATCCGCACGCCGACGGAAGGCATGGTGGTGAATTCAGCGTCGGATCGCGCGCGCACCGCCCGCAAGATGGTGTTCGAGATGCTGACCGCGGATCAGCCCGAGCGCGACACGTCGCATGATCCGGATTCGAAGTTTTGGACGTGGGCCTCGGATATCGGTGTCTTCGAGAGCCGGTTGCCGCAACGAAGCACCCCGACAGTCGACCAAAGCCATCCGGCGATGCGCGTCAATCTGGATGCCTGCA
>CAXGSZ010000086.1:0-7835 GCA_964012455.1 uncultured Alphaproteobacteria bacterium | reverse complement strand
GCCATTGGCTATATCTCGCTTGACGGCGACAACGCGAGCAACATCGTGACGCGCGGCGGGTTCGAGGTCGAGGCGGCTCTGACCCGGCACAAGGCGACGGCGTCGCTGAAATCGATTTTTGACCCGGACGGGGAACGCCTTCGCATGTGACCGGACGCTGGAAATTCGTCTACCGGCGCTATAGATAACGGATCATGCTGACTTACGAACCACTGACACCCCGCTTCGGCGCCCGGGTCACCGGCGTCGATCTCCGCGAACCGCTCGATGACACGACATTCGCAGACCTGCGCGCTGCCTTTGCGCGATATTCCGTCCTTCACTTTCCGGACCAACCGATAACGGACGAACAGCAGGTCGCATTCAGCCAGCGTTTCGGACCGCTGGAAGCAACCAAGGTCGGTTCGTATGGTGCCGGTACGCCGTTTGTGATCCTGAGCAATGTCGGTGAGGATGGTCAGGTCGTTCCGGACGCCCATCAACTCAATATGGTCCACAAGGCGAATTCGCTGTGGCATAGCGACAGCTCGTTCAAGCCAGTACCCGCGCTCGCGTCTTTTCTGAGCGCAAAGACGGTACCGCCGGAAGGCGGAGAGACCGAATATGCAAGTATGATACTCGCATGGGACGATCTACCAGAAGCCACGAAGGCGAAAGTCGACGGGAAAGTAGCACTTCACCATTTCGCAACATCAAGGAACCGCATCGACCCGGATATGGTATCCGTGGCCGAACACGACGAGTTGCCGCCTGTCCGACAAATCATGGTGCGGGATATCCCGGAGACCGGGAAACGGGCGCTATACGTTGGCTCTCATACCGGCGCTATCGAAGGTGTCACGGACGATGTAGCCAGCACGCTGATCGATGAATTGCTCGACTTCGCAACCACCCCCAACAAGGTCTACACACACAAATGGCGCGAAGACGACGCGGTCCTCTGGGACAACCGTGCCGTCGTCCACCGCGGCCGTCCCTTCGCGCGCGACAAGCACGCCCGCGTTATGATCCGCACCACGATCGCCGGGGACCGCCCGACGGTCTGAAAGACCCGGCCTAGTGTGGGACGTCGTCGCCCTTGATCACCGTACGGTGCAGGATACGGCGTTCCTTGTTCATGCCGTAATTGGCATTCGCCCGGTGCAGCAGACAACGGTTGTCCCACATTACAAGATCACCGGGTTGCCATTCGTGCGTGTAGACGAAATCGTCCTGCCCGGCGAAGGTCGTTAGTTCGTCGAGCAGTCTACGACCTTCCTCTTCCGGCCGGTCGACAATGTGGGACGTGTGTATGCCGACATAGAGAACTTTGCGCCCGGTCTCGGGGTGGGTCCGGATTAAAGGATGGGTCACCGGAGGCCGGTCGCGTTTTTCCTCCTCCGTGGCCGGACGGTTTCCGGTGTTGCGGCGGTTCGCTTCCCAACTGTGGACGGCCTTGAGATCGGCATATTCATGCTTCTTGTCGTCGGGCAACGCCTCGTAGGCCATATAGGTATTGGCGAACTGCGTGTGGCCACCCTTCTCCGGCAGTTCGATGGCATGCAGCAAGGTCGCGAGTGAGGGTAGCGCGTGGTAGGACTTGTCGGTGTGCCAGAAGTAATTGCCATGGGTGACCGGTTTGTAGGACGGGTTGCCGTCGGCATCGAGATTAGAGACCGTGTGAACGATCGGCGTTTCGGTGCCGTCATGCCGGCGCGCGACGTGGCTTTCCAGCTCGCCAAACTGCTTCGTAAAGGCCGCTTGTTCTTCCTTCGACAATGTTTGCTTGCGGAATACCAGAATGTGGTGCTCCAGGAAGGCATCGCGAACCAGCCGCTTTTCCACTTCATTCAACGGGTTCGAAAGATCCATTGGTGGCATCTCGACGCCGCCCGCGGTGGACAACCGTTGCATTCCTCGTATCGAAATATCGTTCATTGCATATCTCCGACGCTCACTTCGCCCTTTTAGGCAGATTATCGCGCATAAAGCTTAGGGGAAGCGACTGGTTTCAGCGTTTGCCCCATTTCTTTTCTTCGACCGTCTGTTCCTCGATCTCGTAAAATGCGTCGAGACCGATCAGGTCCTCTACCGACTGACGGGCATCGACCATCTCATCCCACGACATGCCCGTGTACTCGCCCGTGTCGCGCATCTCCTCGAAAGCCTCACGGGCATAGTGCAGGCTGACCAACAGGAACAACTGTGCATCGATACAGGCCTTGTAGCCCATTTCCTGCAAGCGCTTCATGGAGTAGGTCGGTCGGCCTTCCCGATTGCCGCGGCTCTGCACATAGACCAGCGGGATGTCGCACTCTTTCGGTGCCCGCTCCGCTTCCTCGTCATTCATCGGAAAAAGAAGGCCCATATCGGCACCAACTTCGGCGCACATGTTGATCCGCTTCACGGCTTCGTCGATTCCTTCGAAGCGCAGCGTGTCAGTGCGCGCGATGATCACGAAATCGGGGTCGTGTTCATCGCGCGACCTACAGGCCCATCTGATCTTATCGACCAGTTCCTCAACCGGAATCGCGTGCGCTACGTACTTATGGTAGTGCGCACGCTTAGGGTAAAGCTGGTCTTCGATATGAATTCCGGCGACACCGGCATTGATGAACTCCTTGACCGTCCGTGTCACATGCAGCGGCTCCCCGAAGCCCGCACCCGCATCGCAAATGACCGGCGCCGAAATCGTCCGGGCAACATGCTCCGCGGTCTCGACCTGCTCGCTCATGGTCAGCAAGGGTTCGCTCACGGCGCGCGACCCGCCGGTGACGTAGCCACCGACATAGGCGGCATCGAACCCCATATTCTCCGCCAGCCTGCCGCCCAGCGGGTAGTAAACTGCGGGCATATAGACAAATTCCTTCTCCTTCAGGAGGAAGCGCAGCCGTGACGTCGCTCTTTCCATCACTCAGTTCCCTTACAGATTACCGGGCAAAATTGAAGCCCAACCATGCCGGAATAACTATAGTGTCATCGGAAGCAGAGGAAATTCGTTATGACTGAGGACCCGAGACAACTTGGTGGCGCACCAAATCAGCCCGTACGGGCGGACTTGCCAAGCGCATGGTACGGCAAGGATCTACAAAATCAGGACGACTGGATCTGGCGCATACAGCCGGAGCATATCGAGGAACTACACGCAGCGCTCCAACTCTCGAAAGAGAAGGGCCTGGCGGAACAGGACGTGACACAGGAGGACTTCCCGCTCGATGGGTTCAGGGACGCGTTGGCGCGTATGGTCCACGAGCTCGAATACGGCCGAGGATTCGTGCTGATGCGCGGCTTTCCGGTCGAACGCTATGACTACGCGGATATCCGGCGTCTTTATTGGGGAATCGGCCAACATATCGGCACGCCGGAATCGCAAAACATCAAAGGCGAATTGATCCAGGAGATTCGCGACTACGGTTTCGACTACACCAAGAGCGAACACCGCGGCAGCATGAGCGCCGCCGAGCTCAGACCTCATTGCGACATCACCGATATCGTCGCCCTGCTTTGCTTGCGGGTCTCGAAAAGCGGCGGCGAAAGTTTCATCCGCAGCTCGATGACGATTTACAACGAGATTTTCGATACACACCCGGAATACCTGCCAGCACTTCACCGCGGTTTTCATTTCGAGCTAGACGGCAAGGGCCCTACGGGCAACCCGAATGAGGTGACCCATCGCATTCCCACCTTTAGCTGGAATGAGGGCTATCTCGCTTGTCGATTCAATCAGAAAGCCATCGAGGCTGGCGCGGTCAAAGCAGGTGCGCCCCTTTCGAAGCTCGAACAGGCTGCCGTGAACCTCGTTGGCGATACGGCGATGCGCGACGACGTCACCCTGTCGATGACCTTTGAGCCGGGTGACATCCAATGGCTCAACAACTATGTCATCCTGCATTCGCGCGGTGGTTTTGAGGACCACGATGAGCCCGAACGCAAGCGCCTGCTGTTGCGGCTCTGGCTCAACCATGCGGACGCCATGCCGCTTGATGACGACTTCGCAAACAAAGCCCTTTCAGGACCGCGCAAGGGCGTTATCAAACGCGACGCGACATATGGATCCGCAGATTTTTTGAAAACCGCCTAAACCAAAGGACCCGCGCATGCCTGAAATTGTGAACGTCGCGAAGCAGAAACTCGAAGCCGGAGAACTCGCCATCGGTGTCGGCCTCCGCATGACCCGTGTGGTCGAAATCGGCAAAATGATGAAGACGGCCGGGTACGACTGGCTTTTCATCGACATGGAACACAACTCGATGTCGATTGATACGGCAGCGCAGATATCGGTTGCCGCCCAGGACGCCGGCATCACGCCGGTCGTGCGCGTCCCCGCCTTCCAGCATTTTCATGCGAGCCGCGTGCTCGACACCGGCGCTCAAGGCATCGTCGTCCCGCATGTCGATGACGTTGAAACAGCGCGGAAAATGGTGGAAAATGTAAAATATCCGCCAGTCGGAAAACGCTCAATCACCGGCTCCCTGCCTCAGCTAGATTTCGTACCGACACCGGTTGGGGAAGCCACAGTGGCGATCAACAATGCGACGCTCCTTATCGTTATGTTGGAAACCGAAGAAGCAGTCGCTAACGCTGAGGCCATGGCCGCGATCGATGGTATCGACGCCCTGCTCTTCGGCACGAACGATCTGACCATCGAGATGGGCATTCCGGGTCAGGTCGGCGACGCTCGCGTGCAGAAACACTACGAAAACGCCGCTGCAGCCTGCGCCAAACACGGCAAATTCTTGGGTATGGGCGGTGTCTACGACCCGGCCGTCATGGAGGACTATGTCGCCATGGGCGCGCGTCTAATTTTGGCCGGGAACGATTTTCCATTCCTGATGAAGGCAGCGAAGGAACAGGCGGATATTGTCCGTGGAATGGGCTAGGCGAGACGTGTAACCCGTCGCACTCTAGCGCTCCAAATACTCGAACCGAAAGGCGTTGCCAGCACTGACGACGCGGCCGACGGAAGGCAGCGGGAAGTGCGCGGTCATGACGAGCGTGTCGCGATCGGCGTGCTCCTCCAGGAACCTCTGGCGCGTTTTGCCGGCTTGTTTCTGGTCGAGATCGACCGTCGGGCAGAGCGATGTGTAAATGCATTGGAGCGGACTGTGCATGAGGTCACCGGACATGGCGGCCAGCTGACCGTTCGAGGCCATTTCGACAGCTACATGACCCGCTGTATGTCCAGGTGTTGGGCTCAGCGAGAGGTTGTCGTCGAGGGCGAAGTCCATAGCGACCAGTTCCGCCTGCTTCGCCTCCATCACTGGCAGCACACTCTCGCGAAAGACGATTGAATTGGTCTCTGCGTGGGAGTCGTATTCATCCTTGGCGAAGATATATTTCGCATTCGGGAAGGTCGGCACGAACCGGCCATCTTCTATCCGCGTATTCCAGCCGCAATGGTCGACATGAAGATGCGTACAGAAGACATAGTCGATGTCCGCAGGGTCGACACCCGCCGCAACCAGATTTTTGAGATAGATGTCATCCCGTCGGTCATTCCATTCCGGCACCCACTTGAACTTCTTGTGACAGCCGACACAGGTGTCGATCAGGATCGTGTGATGCCGGGTCCGAACCAGATACGATTGTATCGGCAGGATCATCTTGCCGGACGTGGGCGAAACGGCATCAGGGATCAACCAATCCTTGTTCGCCTCGAACATCTCTGGCGTGAAACCATCGAAGAACTCTTCCAGCGTCATGAACTCCGCGACCTGCTCGAGGACCGACGTCACCTCGATATCGCCCACCTGCCAATCGGCCATTGGTCTACCTCCTTGCGGACTTGTTTAGGATCCACCTAACCCTCCGCTAATGCTCGTCATCCCCGCAATGCCGGGGGATTCAGAAAGCTATCATGCGGCGACCGCCATGCCGACCACATTACGGACGACCTGCAGACCGTGATCGTGCTCGAGAGTCAGGATCGATTCCGGATGAAACTGCACCGCCCAAACGGGTAGAGATTCGTGACCGACCGCCATCGCGACACCGTCATCGGTGCGGCCCAAGACGCGGAGACCTTCCGGCGCCTTATTCGCGTCGATATAGATCGAATGGTAACGCGCTGTTCTGAACCGGCTCGGCAGGTCGGCAAACATCGGCGAGGCCTCGACCGCGACGTCTGACGGTTTGCCATGCATCGGATAGTCGAGGATTTTCAAGTCTGCACCGAAATACTCGGCGATCCCTTGCAGGCCGAGGCACACGCCAAAGATCGGCAGATTGCGCTCGAGGCAGGCAGCGATCGTCTCCTTCATGCCGAAGTCCGACGGCTCGCCGGGGCCGGGCGATAAAACCACAAGGTCCGGTGAGAGCGTATCCAACAAGGCGGTATCGAACCCGAATCGCATGGTCTCCACGACCGCGCCGGTCTGGCGGAAGTAGTTGGCCAGCGTGTGGACAAAGGAATCCTCGTGATCGATCAGCAAGATTTTTTTGTCGTCCCCATTCTGTGACTGCATCGACGTCGAGGCGATTTGCCCGGTAGGCTGCGACTTGCTGATCGCGTCGAGGAAGGCTGAGGCTTTCACATGAATTTCGTCCTCTTCCTCATTCGGATCGGAATCGTAAAGCAGGGTCGCGCCCGCCCGGACAGAAGCAATACCGTCCTTGAACTGGATGGTGCGCAGGGTGAGGCCCGTATTCATATTACCATTTGCGAAGGCGGCACCGACCGCACCCCCGTACCAGCGGCGTGGCGAGCGTTCGTGATCTTCGATGAACTGCATCGCCCATTTTTTTGGCGCGCCCGTCACCGTCACGGCCCACGCATGGGAGAGAAAGGCGTCAAGTGCGTCGAACTCCGGCCGTAGGGTGCCGATGACGTGGTCGACGGTATGAATCAACCGCGAATACATCTCGATCTGGCGGCGGCCAATCACTTCAACCGAACCGGGCTCGCAGATGCGCGACTTATCGTTCCGGTCGACGTCGGTGCACATGGTGAGCTCCGACTCGTCTTTCTTGGAATTCAACAGGGTGAGAATCTGGCTAGCGTCCTGGATCGGGTCGGCGCCGCGGCGGATCGTGCCAGAGATCGGACAGGTCTCGACCCGACGGCCTTCAACACGCACGAACATTTCAGGCGAGGCGCCGACGAGATATTCCTGCTCGCCGATATTCATGAAGAACCCGTAGGGCGCCGGATTCGTCGTCATCAGCCGTCGGAATATCTCCGATGGCGGCTCCGTCACCGGTTGCCATGTGTTGACGCCCGGAACCGTCTCGAACAGGTCGCCCGCCTTGAAGTACTCCTTCGCCTTACTCACAGTCATTCCATATTCGCCGGGCGCATGGTCGCTTTCGGTCGGGCCGGGAGCGGCGAACTTGAACGGCTCGACAGGGCCGCTCCGGGGCATGCCTGCCGTCGAGCGGCCTCCTGCTTCGAACTCATAAGCGTGCCACAACGCCTCGCCTCGTTGGTGATCGACCAGCAACAGCCGGTCCGGCAGGTACAGGAGAAGGTCCCGCTGATCACTATCAATATTCTGCTTGCGATCGAGCGGTTCGAACTGGAAAGCGAGGTTGTAGCCGAAGGAGCCGTAGAGGCCGAAAAATGACTCTTCCTCAGGCGCGCCAAAGAAGTCGAGGACTTCGCGTACCAGGGAGAAGATCGACGGCTGTTTACTGCGCTGTTCTTCGGGGAACCGTTCCGTGGATTCCTTTATCTGGGCGTTGAAGCCGTCCTCCGTCACGTCATAGCCATCAAGGAAGTCCAGGTCCGGGAGGCGCGACGCCAGCGCATCGACCAGCACCTGCCCGCGATCCGACAGCGCGCAGACCCGCGCGGCACGGCCAACCGCCGAAATTTCGACCGGCGGGTCGATGAAACCCATGTCCCAACGCGTGTAGCG
>CAXGSZ010000085.1:0-7924 GCA_964012455.1 uncultured Alphaproteobacteria bacterium | reverse complement strand
TCGTCACGCTACTGCTCTTCTTCGTTATGTCTCCGTTACTCGACGGCGCGGCAACCGCTGCCGCTGCGCTGATTGGCGAATAACACGCGAGCCGAGGCGGGGCGCGGATTCTTGCCATTTCATATTCATCAGCGCGGTGCTGTAGCGTCAACAAATGACTCCGCAAAGGCGCTCGCGACCGCGGGTGCACCCGCGTTCACCGTGGTTTCGGCGACGGAACAGACCGAGGGGCGCGGCCGCCGCGGACGAAGTTGGGTATCGCCGCCGGGTAATCTCTACGTATCGCTGCTGGTACGTCCACCTCGACCGGCATCAGAGGCAAGTCAGCTTTCGTTGGTCGCTGCGCTTGCACTTGGAGATGCTTTGGCTAAATACGTGCCATCGTCACGCATCCACAACAAATGGCCCAACGATGTTCAAGTGGATGGACGTAAGATTGCCGGATTGTTGCTCGAGTCATCAGGCGGCGGTCAAGGCAATGTCGAATGGGTGGTGGTCGGTTGCGGCGTCAATATTGCGGTTCATCCCAGCCTCGATGAGTACGACACTATATCGCTGGATTCCGTCACAGATGATAAAACGAATGTCAGAGAATTCTTGATGTTCTTCTTGAAACATTTCGAGGCCCGCTACGATATCTGGATTAATAGCGGTATCGATCCAATTCGAAAGGCTTGGGTCAAGCGAGCAGCCAATATCGGACGCGAAATTGTTGTGCGTTTGCCCCAGACAGACATAAAGGGTGTCTTCGAGGGTCTCGATGCGTCCGGGGCATTGATTTTAACGCGTGCCGATGGAAGGCGAGAATTGGTGACTGCCGGTGAAATCTTTGCGGAATACTAGGACAAGACAATGCTACTGGTAGTCGATTCTGGAAATACGAATACCGTCTTTGCCGTCTATGAAGGCGATGATTGCCGCGGCGTTTGGCGGTGCGGCAGCAATCCGCGGCGAACAGCGGATGAATACGCCGTTTGGCTGATCGATCTTATGGCGCTTGAAGATTTAAGTCGCGACGACATATCTGCGGCCATGGTTAGCAGTGTCGTGCCAGAAGGCAATTTTAATCTGACGACACTATGCCAACGGTATTTCAAGTGTGACCCGATGTTTATCGGTGAAGAGGATTGCGATCTCGGAATTCAGGCACTCGTCGATCGTCCAGATCAGGTTGGCGCGGACCGATTGGTAAACACAGTTGCCGTGCATGGGTGTTATGACGGTGATCTGATCGTCGTTGATTTTGGAACGGCGACCACTTTTGACGTAGTCGATAGTGCCGGCAATTACTGCGGCGGCGTTATTTGTCCTGGAATCAATGTGTCTCTCGATGCGCTCTACATGGCGGCGGCCCAATTACCCCGTGTCGACATCAAAGCGACCACCAGCATTATCGGCAAGGCGACAGTACCGGCCATGCAGTCGGGAATCTTTTGGGGTTACATCGGAATGATTGAAGGCCTTGTAAGTCGTATTCGTGGCGAATACAAATCGCCTGAAATGTCGGTCGTTGCCACGGGGGGTATTGCACCGCTTTTTGCGGAAGCAACAGATGTCATTGATCACGTTTACCCGGATATGACCTTGCGAGGGCTCCTGGAAGTCTACAAGCGCAACCGCTAATGACCGGACCATACCTAGATACAGGTGCTGCCGGCGCCGATGAGTTGTTGTTCGTGCCCCTCGGTGGTGCCGGCGAAATTGGAATGAACCTCAATCTTTACGGCCATAACGGTCAATGGTTGATGGTGGATTTTGGGATCACTTTCGGCGACGACATGACGCCAGGTGTCGATGTAATCACCCCTGACCCAACGTTTATCTCCGAGAGGAAGGATGAACTCGCCGGCTTGGTGCTGACGCACGCGCATGAAGACCATCTGGGTGCTGTGCCCTATCTGTGGCCGCGCATCGAATGCCCTATCTATGCAACACCGTTCACAGCAAGCGTCCTACGGCGGAAGCTCGTCGAGACCAGTTTTGGCGACCGAGTTGAGATTCACGAAGTTCCACTTTCCGGCAGTTTCTTCGTCGGTGCCTTCGAGGTGGAACTCATCACGATTACCCATTCGATACCCGAACCGAATGCGGTCGTCATTCGCACTGCCGCAGGGACCGTCATGCATACTGGCGATTGGAAGCTTGATCCGGATCCGGTGGTTGGACTTTCGACAGACGAAAAACGCCTGATGGAGATAGGCGATGAAGGTGTCCTCGCAATGGTGTGTGATTCGACTAACGTCTTTGTCGATGGAGTATCGGGCTCCGAGGGAGGTGTGCGCGGAAATCTGGAAACGCTGGTGAGGCGATTTGACGGTCGCGTTGCGGTTGCCTGTTTTGCGTCGAATGTTGCCCGTTTGGAAACGATCGCGCGTGTCGGTGAGGCAACAGGACGTGATGTTGCGCTCGTAGGCCGGTCGCTCTGGCGAATTTACGAATCCGCGAAGGAAAACGGATATCTCACGGGAATCCGACCCTTCATGACGGAAAAGGATGTCTGCTATCTACCGTCGGATCGTGTCTTGATGATTTGCACAGGTAGCCAAGGTGAACCCAGGGCCGCACTTACCCGGATCGCAAATGGAGATCATCCGGACGTTGATTTGGATGCGGGTGACGCCGTGGTGTTTTCAAGCCGAATCATACCTGGAAACGAGAAATCCATCGGCCGCCTCCACAACCGTCTGATTGAAAAAGGCGTGGAGGTGATAACAGCGTCAGATGAACATATTCATGTATCCGGACATCCCGCACGCAACGAGCTTCTTCAGATGTATCGATGGATCCGCCCGCAGATCGCGGTGCCCGTACATGGTGAAGTTCGCCATATGATCGCGCATGCAAAGTTGGCGCGTGAATGCCAAGTTCCGCAACCAATCGTCACTAAAAACGGATCCGTTGTGCGTCTGGCGCCCGGAAAGGCGGAGATTATTGATGAAGTATTTTCCGATCGCCTGGCCATGGACGGCAACCGGCTCGTGCCATTAAGCAGCCAAGCAATAAAAGCCCGGCGGCGCATGATCTATCATGGGACGGCTGTCGCGACGATCGTCGTTGATTGTGATGGAGATTTGATCGCCGATCCGATTGTCACTGTAAACGGCGTATACGACGACGCCGATGCCGACGAAGTTGAACGTGAGGTCGTCGATGCCGTCATTGCGACGATTGAAGATTTGCGGCCACGCCAACGTGATGATGACGATACGATAGCTGAAATGGCACGACGCGCGGTACGCCGCTGTTTGCGGGCGCTATGTGGGAAAAACCCACATACGGAAATTCATCTCATAAGAGTATGATTGGGGAAGCGAAATGATCGGTCGATTGAATCATGTGGCTATTGCGGTACCAGATCTCGAGGCCGCAGCCGCTAATTATCGCGATACGCTTGGTGCGAAGATTTCGGATCCTCTCGACCTGCCGGACCACGGGGTTACGACAATTTTTGTAGAACTCCTAAACACTAAACTTGAGTTACTGCACCCGTTGGGCAACGGCTCACCGATCCAAAAATTCCTGGAGAAAAACCCAGAAGGCGGCATGCACCATATTTGCTATGAGGTCGGTGATATCTATGCCGCGCGCGATAAGCTGGAAGGTGACGGCATGAGGGTTCTTGGCGATGGTGAACCGAGTATAGGTGCACACGACAAGCCCGTGCTCTTCCTACATCCTAAGGATTTTGCGGGCACTTTGATAGAATTAGAACAAGCGTAATATGGGGCGTAGGTATGGGTTGGATCGCAGGTATCTTCATCTACCTCATCGTATGGTGGATGGTATTTTTTTGCGTGTTGCCCTGGGGGAACAGACCTGCTGAGAAACCGGAAATTGGACATGCGACCAGTGCTCCGGCAAACCCGCGATTGGGCCTCAAAGCGCTGGTCACCACCGCGATCGCAGCCGTCGTCTTTACGATTATTTGGTTTATTGTCGACACCGGTTGGGTCAATTTTAGAGTTGTCTAGCGTGAACCTCACCCGAGGCACGCACATTTTATCAAGGATATGCACATGCGAACGGCCGCGAAGGTTTTGGTAGACACGTTGTTGGCACATGACATTGATCGAGCCTTCTGCGTCCCCGGCGAGAGTTATCTCGCTGTTATGGATGCGTTACACGACGACACGGCCCTGGACCTTGTAACGTGTAGGCATGAGGGCGGAGCAGCTTGGATGGCGCTTGCCGATGCAAAACTCACCGGACGTGCCGGTGTCGTATTCGCCAGCCGGGGACCGGGTGCGACCAACGCGTCGATTGCCGCACATTCAGCGGAGCAGGGGTCTTTCCCACTGGTCATGATGTTGGGACAAGTTAGTACGTCCAAGATCGGCAAGCGCGCGACCCAGGAAATCAACTATGCGAAGACGTTTTCCGACATGGCTAAATCGGTCGAAGAGGTGGATTCACCCAATCGTATCGGCGAAGTTGTCGCCCGTGCCATCCGCATTGCCGAAAGCGGCACGCCCGGACCTGTAGTCGTCGCGCTACCAACTGACGTTCTGGCATCTGAATCTAAATCCAAGACAGTGGCGCGCCGTAATGCAACGAAGGTTCGCCCAAACGACAGTGATGTGGCCGATGTCGCGCAACAGATTAGAGAAGCGAAGCGACCCGTCATGATCGTCGGCGGCCGGATCGATTCCGCCGAAGCGAGGCGCGCCCTTCAGGGCACAAGTGAAGCCTGGGGTATCCCCGTACTGCCGACCTATGTCCACCAAGATGTATTTCCCAATAACCATCCGAACTATGCGGGTGAACTAGGAATTCGCCCTCCGGACGGTGTCGCGGAGACGGCGAAAAACGCCGACCTAATCTTGGCTGTCGGTACCAAGTTGGGTGTCGGGATGGCGACGATGAACGAGCGTATCCCGGGAGACGGGCAAAAAGTCATTCATGTTTATCCGGATGAGGGAGCAATTGGTCGCCACTTTGATGTGGAACTTGGCGTTGTCTCGGACTCGACCGCTTTCCTTGAGGCCCTGAGCGCACAGAACGCGCCGGAGATTAGTGAAGAACGTCAAAGCTGGATCGCATCTGCGCGCCAAGGATATCTGGATTTCGCCGATGCCCCGTCGCGTCCGGCCGAGGATGGCTTGGATTTCGGACATGTTATTGCAGCAATGAAGGACCATGTTCCGGATGATGCGGTGATTACGGTTGATGCCGGCAGTTTCTCCAGTTGGCTGCACCATAAATACCCGTTTAGGGCTTCCCAGAATCTCCTTGGCTCCGAGTGTGGCGCCATGGGAATGAGTATACCGGCCGCTGTTGCTGCTGCCATTCGTCACCCTGAACGTCGTGTTGTTGCCGTTGTCGGTGATGGTGGTGCATTGATGACTGCCTATGAGTTGGCGACAGCAATGGCACACGGTGTGAAGAACCTGTGTATCGTTATTTCCAACAACAATGCTTATGGAACCATCCGTTTTCACCAGGAGAAGTTTTATCCCGGTAGGCCACATGCCACCGATCTCGTCAATCCGGACTTCGCGGTGATGGCGCAGGCATTCGGAGCGAAAGGTATGGTTATTGAGAGGCCAGAGGACGCGGATTCCGTTATAGCAGAAGCGATGAATGCCGATGTTCCAGTCATTGTCGAAGCGCGAACCAGCCTTGAAAATGTTGATGCAAAGAACACGATTTCGGAGCTGCGCGCGGTATAGCACCGGAGTTATCAGATAAGCGGTGAGAAATGAAACGAGTCCATTCTTGCCCTAGGCGCTAAGTATAGACCTGCAGTTTCGTCACATTTCCGGGAAGTGATAAGAGCAAAAAAAAGACGAGAGTAAATCTCGCCTTTTTAATTTAAAGAATTTGCTCGCGAACTGGGATTTATGACATTTTAAATTGATATCTCCCTTGGAACAACGAGCACCCTCCCCAGACTCGGGACGCACTGTTTTTAACGCGCTTATTATTGTTATTTAGCCGAGTCTATGTGAACGCAAATGAGAGGTCACGCACTTTTCAAGCAAGATTCGTTCAAATTCTTGCGAAAACCTGACGTCCTATAGAAAGATAAATTTCAATACAAAAGCGGCCGCCAAGACAACAATTGCCGGGCTCGCCTCACTCCATCTTCCGCTCAGAAGCTTAACTGCCGCATAGGTGATGAAGCCGATCCCGATGCCAGTGGCAATCGAGAATGTCAGAGGCATCGCGATAGCTGTTACGACGGCGGGGACATAGTCCGTCACGTCATCCCAATTAACCTCTGATAGCCCGCGCGTCATCATACACGCTACGAAGAGCAAGGCCGGCGCAGTCGCATAGGCCGGAACACTGCCGGCCAATGGGGCGAAAAACAGACAACAGAGGAACAGAATTGCAACGACGACCGCCGTCAATCCGGTCCTGCCGCCGGCGCGTATTCCGGCAGCGCTCTCAATATAGCTTGTCGTCGTTGACGTGCCGACGGCCGCACCTGCCACTGTCGCAAGACTATCAGCAAGCAATGCCGAACGAAGACGCGGCAGCTTACCGTTCTCATCAAGCAATCCGGCGCGATGCGCGACGCCGATCAGCGTGCCCGCGGTGTCGAACAAATCAACAAATAGGAATGCAAAGACAACTGAGATAAGACTAAGTTCAAGTGCCGATGCGAGGTCGAGTTCTAGGAACGTCGGGGCGATGCTCGGTGGTGCGGACGCAATGCCGCCGAATGATTGCAGCCCCGCGACCATAGCGATTACCGTTACACCGATGACTGCGATCAAGATCGCACCTGGTATATTGAGTCGATCCATGGCGACCATGGCAAAAAAACCAAGGGCGGCAAGGAGGGCTCCCGGTGCCGCCAGATCGCCAAGCTGGACAAGGGTCGCTGGACTGTCGACGATGATGCCTGCGTTTTTGAGGGCGATAATGGCGAGGAACATGCCAATTCCCGCAGAGATCGCCATCTTGAGGGCGCGTGGGATGGCATTAACGATCCATTCGCGAACCGGAAGTACGCTGAGCGCGAGGAATATCAAGCCAGAAAGGAACACAACTCCGAGTGCCGTCTGCCATGAGTGGCCCATTTGTGCGACGACCGTATAGGTGAAGAACGCGTTCAATCCCATACCGGGGGCAAGGGCAATCGGATAGTTTGCCAACAATCCCATCAACAGACTGCCGAAGGCGGCGGCGATACACGTGGCGACAAAAGCCGCATCTCGATCAATGCCAGCATCCGAGAGGATGGCGGGATTCACAAACACGATATATGCCATGGTCAGGAATGTGGTGACTCCCGCAAGAATCTCTCTCCTGGCTGTCGTTTCATGTTCTGCTAGTCCGAAATAACGTTCCACTGCGCTCAATTTACGTACTCCTTCATATGCCACGATAGCCTCTGGCATCATATTCTGATAATCTAAGACCATGATTGGAAAATTGACAGCGGCACTTGCCGCCGCGTTTATGCTGGCGACCGGCTATGCGCAGGCTGCTGATACCGAGGTAAAAGTATCCGCCCGGGATTGTCGCAAGCTGGTCCAACATCAGGCACGGTCGAACGTGAATTACAAACCGGGTGTGGATGTTCGTGGCCGCAAGATTGTCGGCGCGGATCTTTCGGGCGGGCATAAGCTGAAACTGCCATCGACCGTCGAATTTAACATAGGTTTCAATCCCCTAAAAGGTGCGGCGGCCACGCGCTTCGGCGAAACATCCGCAAGCGTAGGCAAGGTGAAATATGATATTTCGAAGAACACCTTCACCTTCAACGGTCAGCCGATGAATGAAAAAGCGATGGCGGATATGGCGCGCAAGTGCCGAGCAGCGGGACGATAATCGAAGTCGTCGTAATCGCCTATTCATGGACAAGAGAAAGCGCGTTTTCTAGATTGGCGGCAACTTGCGCCACCTTCGCTAGTGGCGGTGATTCCGGAGAGGCCCGCGCCGTATGATTACAGATACCAGTAATGCCGTTCGC
>CAXGSZ010000084.1:0-7950 GCA_964012455.1 uncultured Alphaproteobacteria bacterium | reverse complement strand
ATGGTGCCGCCGAGTGGAATTGAACCACTGGCCTCGCCCTTACCAAGGGCGCGCTCTACCCCTGAGCTACGGCGGCCCGCCAGAAGAGCGCCTTATGCCACAGGGGTCTTTTTGGCGCAAGACGATCGCGACTTGGCCTCTCGTGGAGAAAAACGGTAAGGTCCGGCCCACGCTCCGACGTGATTTTGCATAAAGAATTGACGGATGTCTTGATGCCGGATAAATCCACGAAATCCGCCCCTCGGCTCAGCGAGAAGGGGCGTCAGTCGCAGGCGGCGCGCGAGGAACGTCGGGCCGAGTTGTTGCGCCAAAACCTGTTGAAACGAAAGGCACAACAACGCAGTCGTTTGAGCGACGGCGGCGCAAAAGACGCCTGAGGTCCCCTTCAATGCGAGGAATGAACAGCTAGATGTCGGTGGCGGACGCCACGACGCCGGAGCCTGCGCGGGAACTGACGGCGTTCCGGCGCTGGATGATCATGGCGGCGATCACCAGCTCAACCACCCTCTATGCCATGACGATCCTGATCGTCAGTGTGGTACTGCCGCAAATGCAGGGGAGCCTGTCGGCGACCCCGGACCAAATTTCCTGGGTCATGACCTTCAATATCCTGGCAACGGCGGTGGTGACACCGATGTCGGGATGGCTTGCTGGCCGTTTCGGCTGGCGCAAGGTGATGCTTTACTCCCAAGCGGGATTCTGCATCTCAACGTTTCTCTGTGGCATCGCCGATTCCCTCGGAATGCTTGTCTTCTACCGGATCCTTCAGGGCGGTTTCGGTGCGCCGACAATCCCCTTGGCGCAGGCCATCATCCTCGACATTTTTCCCCGGCGCCAGCATAGCCTGGTGACCTCGATCTTTGGTATGGGCGTCGTCGTCGGTCCCATATTTGGGCCGATCTTCGGGGGAGTCCTGACAGAGCTCTATAATTGGCGTTACGCCTTCTACATGCTCGTACCATTGGCGGCGGTCGGCTTTGTCAGCCTATGGGTATTTTTGAACGACGGTGGCCGGCAGTCGAACTTGCGGTTCGACTGGACCGGATTTCTGCTGCTCGCGGCATCGCTCGCCTCGCTTCAGCTCGTACTCGATCGGGGACAGCGCCTCGATTGGCTGGATTCAAGCGAGATCATCATCGAGATTGTAATTGGTTGCTGCGCATTTCATGCCTTCCTGATCCACAGCTTCATGGCGGACAGGCCCTTCCTTGATCTTCGGCTTCTGGCCGACCGGAATTACTCACTCGGTCTCCTGATCGTACTGATCTACGGCATGCTAAATTTCACACCGATGGTGGTGATGCCGCCGATGCTGAAAGATCTCGGCGGTTATCCGGAAGCTGTAATAGGCACCTTGCTGGGGACGCGTGGAGCGGGCGCAGTGCTCGGCTTCTTTCTGGCGGGCCGTTTGGCACGGTTCGACCCGAAGGTAGGTATGACGATAGGTTTTGTCCTGCAGACGGTATCCGGCCTTCATATGATGACCTTTGATATGAATGTCGGGATCACCGACGTAATGCTTGCGAGTTTCATGCAGGGAACGTCGGTGGGGCTTGTCTGGGTACCTCTGGTCGTCGCCACATTCGCAACGTTGGACAAGCGGGTGCTCGGGGAAACGACAGCCGTATTTCACCTTTTGCGGAATATCGGCAGCAGCATCTTCATTTCGCTTAGCGTGACCACGATTGTCCGGACTGGAACATCGAATTATGCGCGCATGACTGAATTTGTGACGCCGTTCAACGAACTGCTGGCATTTCCGCAATATCTCGAAATGTGGGATGCGGACACCACGATGGGCCTGGCGCGTATTGCTGTCGAAGTGCAGCAGCAGGCCGATATGATCGGGTTCCTCAACGCCTTCGGTATTTATACGGTTGCGAGTGCTGCGGTCATCCCATTCGTCTGGATGGTGCGGATGTCCAAACGGACGGGCGACGAAAGCTAACCGACTCGCGGGCCGATTATTGCGATTGGAACAAGGGTGTTTTTGATAAAAGATTGCTTTAATTACGGTGATACATGAGCTTTCTCGCGCGCCTTGAGATCGCCTTAATGTTCCGATAATGGGAAGGCTCGGTAACGCCACATTGTACAATTGAGTGAATACAACAATGGCCCCTTAGGATGATGGCGCAAGGGTACAAACAGTGACAAGGGCGAGCAGTGGTGGAATGCCCCGCATCCGGATTGTGGGCGGGCATCGTTTGACCGGCGAGATTTCAATCTGTGGTGCAAAAAATGCTGCACTTCCGTTGATGACCGCCGCATTGCTGACCGACAAACCGCTGACCCTACGGAACCTGCCGCAGCTGGCGGATATCGCGACACTATCCAGCCTTTTGACGCATCACGGCGTTGACATTGAAGTCAACGGTAGCGGCATGGCGAATCGGGGGCGGGTCGCGCATCTGCACGCGGCGGAAATCGCCGATACGACGGCGCCCTACGACCTCGTCCGGAAGATGCGTGCGAGCATTTTGGTTCTCGGGCCGCTACTCGCCCGTTGCGGCGTCGCACGCGTCTCGCAACCGGGCGGCTGTGCGATAGGCACGCGTCCCGTAGACCTGCACCTGAAGGGGTTACAGCAACTGGGCGCAGAGATCGAACTCGATGGTGGTTATATTGAAGCACGAGCGCCGAACGGTCTGACGGGCGGTCAAGTCGTCTTTCCTTCCGTATCCGTCGGTGCGACCGAGAACCTTTTGATGGCCGCCAGTCTTGCGCGCGGTGAAACGATTTTAGTCAATGCTGCTCGGGAGCCCGAAGTGCAGGACCTGGCGAGATGCCTGGTCGCAATGGGGGCGAAGATCGACGGGATTGGTTCGGACACGGTTATGGTTCAGGGGGTCGGCCGTTTGCACGGGGCCGAATATGCTGTTCTGCCGGACCGGATTGAAACGGGGACATATGCAATCGCAGCAGCCATCACTGGCGGCGAGTTGATGCTCAGTGGCGCGGAACTGACCCATATCGAGAGTTTTGCCGACGCATTGCGTGCTGCAGGAGTTGATATCGTAGCCGATGACAGAGGGGTCTGTGTTGCTGCCCGCAATGGCCGTGTGACAGGCGTGGACGCAATGACTGAGCCATATCCCGGGTTTCCGACGGATCTGCAGGCGCAGTTCATGGCGCTGATGACCGTCGCGGACGGCGCGGCGATGGTCACCGAGACAATTTTTGAGAACCGTTTTATGCATGTGCCCGAGCTGGCGCGCATGGGTGCGAATGTTACCTTGCATGGCGGTTCCGCCTTGGTGCGTGGCGTGGGAAGCCTGACGGGCGCACCTGTTATGGCCACGGATCTACGGGCTTCGGTCTCTCTCGTTCTTGCCGGTTTGGCCGCGTCGGGCGAGACGATCGTCAACCGCATCTACCACCTCGATCGGGGTTACGAACGTGTCGAGGAGAAACTCGCCGCATGCGGTGCGGAGATTGAGCGTGTTCGGGATTGAGGGTGGACAGAACGCACATGCCTTGCGAAGACGGTAGGAAGCTCAGCCTCTTGGCGCGTGACGTGCACGACCTCGCCGTCATTTCGTCGATGCTTCAGGACGCGATCGTTCCGGTAGCCGATATGGTTTATCTTGAAAGGGAACAGTCCTTCATCATGGCGATCAATCGGTTTCGTTGGGAAGCGCCGACCGACGAGGCCGCAGGTGAGCGGGTAAATGCCGGTCTTCGCTTCGACCGCGTTCAACGCGTTCAATTCCGCAAAATCGATCGTCAGCATGGGGAGCGGTTTGCCGTATTACTTTCGGTTGCCTACGATTCCAGCACCGTGATGATGCAATTTTCAGGCGATGGCGCGGTGCGTCTTGAAGTTTCGGAATTGCTCTGCGTGTTGAGCGATTTTGACGAAGCGTGGCCGACCATCTGGCGGCCGGAACATCACACGCCCTAATCCACGGCCGCTAATTACCGTAAAAACGTTTGAGATAGGCGTCTGAAAACTTACCGCTGTCGAGGTCAGCGGCGACGGATTCCGGGGAACGCTCGGCTGGTGCGCCGTAACCGCCGGCGCCGGGCGTTTCTACGGTCAACGTTTCCCCCTCCTTGAGTACAATACCGGACGGCTTGATCTCTAGCTGCGCTTTGGTCCCGTCTTCCTTGGTATGCACAAACCGCCCCGTACCGCCAGGTTGTCCGCCGAACACGCCCCATGGCTTATTACCGAAACGTTCGCCGGCGCCATTAAAAATACAGTTGTGGCCGACTGGCGCGACAATGCGGCGTAATCCCAGACCGCCGCGGTAATTTCCCGCACCGCCTGAATCCTCGACGAGGCCATAGCTCAGGACGCGGAGCGGGTACTCCATCTCGATGACTTCAACCGGCAGATTAGAAGTATTGGTGATATGCACTTGAACGCCGTCCTTGCCATCGCGGTCGTTTCGACCGCCGAAACCACCGCCAAGCGTCTCAAGATAGAGATAGTCTTTTCCTGTGGTGGGGTCGGTACCGGAAAAGACTGCGGTGGTATTGGCTCCGTTGGCTGCGCCCACAACGGCCTCGGGGAGCGCCCCAGCGAGCGCCCCGATGACCACATCAATGATACGCTGGCTCGTGTTCGCACGAGCCGCGACAGGTGCGGGCGGTACACAGTTGAGTAGCGTGCCGTACGGACAGTCGATCTCGCAGACTTCGAGGACCCCTTGATTGTTCGGAATCTCCGGATCCAAGAGAGCCTTCAGACAGTAGGCGACGGCCGCCTGGGTCGCGTTCAACGTGACGTTGATGTTGCCCGGGACCTGGTTTGCGGTACCCGAGAAGTCGAACTTAATGCGATCACCAGTAACGTCGATTTTTGCCCTGATCGGGATATCCGCGGTTCCGAGGCCGTCATCGTCCATCACGTCCTCAAATGTGTAGGTTCCGTCCGGGATGCGGGCGACCCCTTCGCGCATGCGGCGCTCGGTCCGTTCAACTATTTCTCCGAAGGCTGATTGCAGCAATGCGATCGAGTAGGTTTCAGCAGCCTCTTTAAGACGGCGTTCACCAAGTCGGCAGGCGGCAATTTGTGCATAATAGTCGCCACGCCGCTCTTCCGGAATGCGGACGTTGAGCAGAAGGATTTCAAATATGTCTTCCTGCAGCACTCCGGCTCTAAAAAGCTTAATGACGGGAATGCGCAGACCTTCCTGGTAGATTTCTGACATGCCGCCCGCCATTGAACCGGGCGCCATGCCGCCGACATCCGCATGGTGAGCGATATTGCAAACGAAGGCGACCGGCGCGCCGTCGATGAAAACCGGCATGGCTAAATTGATGTCAGGAAGATGCGTTCCCCCTGCGACGTGTGGATCGTTGGCGACAAACAAATCGCCTTTCTCAATGTCTTTCAGGGCGTATTTGGAAAGCAGATTCGTCATCAGTCCGGTCATTGATGCGAGATGAATAGGCAGTGAATTCTCGGCTTGTACGATCAATCGTCCATCAAGGTCGCATATGGCCGTCGAATGATCGCGTCGTTCCTTGATGTTTGTGGAATAGGCGCTCTTTGTAAGGGCGATGAAGGTTTCGTCCGTGATTGAGCGGAGCGCATTTAAGACGATCTCAAGCGTTATCGGGTCAAGATTTGGATATGCCATCATGTCGACAACTCGATGATGAGGTTTAAGGCGTCGTCGACCGAGGCGCTGTCGCCGGGGTAGACGAGAGATGTTGAATCTAGTTGTTCGATCACTGCTGGACCGTCGATCCGATGGCCCGGTCGCAGTTCGTTGCGGTGATACACTGTCGTCTCGTGGGCAGCGTCGCTGTAAAAATGCACGCGCCGGCTACTACTTGCCACAGGTGCGTCGCCAGTTTTTTCACCCGACCCTCCGCCCGGGCGTTTGAGACGTCCCCAAGCCGTTAGGCGCAAGTTGACAGCTTCAATCGGATCGTCCGGGTTGTGATAACCATATGCCCGGTCGTGGGTCTCAAAGAATGCATCCGCCAGCGCGTCCGGGGCGATCCGAAATCCGTCGGCTGCCATATTTGCGCTGTCGGCGACGGGAACGGCCAGTTCAAAGTTCTGGCCGACGTAACGCATATCGAAAACAAGCTCCATCCAGCGATTCGCTTCGCCGATTTGTTCGGCTGAGAACCAGGCTTTTGCGCGATCGAGAAGGCCCTGGATATGAGTGGCAATTGCCGCAATTCCTTCATCGCCGATGCGAATGCGGTCGCTCGCGACAAAATCCTCCTTGAGATCCGAGACGACAAGCCCTTGCGCGCAAAGGATACCGGGCGCTGGAGGTACGATGACTGTCTTCATTCCCAATGTCCGCGCGACGTCGACCGCATGAAGCGGTCCGGCGCCGCCGAGTGCCATCAAGGCGAACCCACGTGGATCATGCCCTCGTTCCACAGATACCGAGCGGATTGCTCGAACCATATTAGCGGAGACGATTCCGAGAACGCCGTGAGCGGTCTTCTCGATAGAAAATCCAAGGCGTGTTGCGATCGGTTCAAACGCTGCGTTGGAAAGGGCCGTGTCGAGCCCCATTTCACCGTCGAGAAGGCCGCGGGAGGAGAGCCGTCCGAGTATTAGGTTTGCGTCCGACACCGTCGGTTCGGTTCCGCCGAGGCCGTAGCAGGCGGGCCCCGGAGTTGCCCCCGCACTAGCTGGGCCGACCTTGAGCAACCCATCCCGGTCGAACCATGCGATGGATCCGCCGCCTGCGCCGATTGTATTCACATCGACCATCGGCAGACGGACGGGAAATTCGGCAACTTTCTGGTCGAATCCAATGCCCGCCTTGCCTTCTCTGATAAGCGCGACATCTGCGCTCGTGCCGCCCATATCGAGCGTGATGACATTCTTGTGGCCCGCGAGCTTGGCGATATGAACGGCTCCGACAACCCCAGCGGCCGGGCCGGAGAGTGCCGTTCGGATGGGAAAGTCACCGGCGCGTTCGACTGACATCAGCCCACCGGACGACTGATTGATCCCAATCGCCGCATTGGGGGTTCTTGTTGCCAAGCCGGCCCGAAGGTTCTCCATGTAGAGGGTGACGACCGGCTGCAGATAAGCATTGAGGACGGTGGTCGAGAGGCGTTCATATTCCCGGAATTCGGGTTGAACGGCGCTTGAGAGAGAGACATGAACGCTTGGGAGTTTTTCCTGCAGAATTTTAGCCACCCGGCGCTCATGTGCCGGATTCAAGAAAGCGAATAACAGACCGACCGCACAAGATTCTGCGCCCGAACCATGCACGGCATTGACTGCTGCGTGTATTTGGTCATCGTTGAGCACGGTTACCACGCCGCCATCTGCACCGATGCGCTCGCGGAGTTCTATACGGTGCTCC
Source organism: uncultured Alphaproteobacteria bacterium (assembly GCA_964012455.1). Taxonomy (GTDB): domain Bacteria; phylum Pseudomonadota; class Alphaproteobacteria; order UBA8366; family UBA8366; genus UBA6544. The sequence continues at coordinate 652 of CAXGSZ010000084.1, read as the reverse complement.
CGCGGTACCAGTGGAGGTGCTTCATCGGCTTTCAGATCATACATTTTGGGGCGAATTTGCCGCCCGATTTCAAGTAGGTCGCGGAAGCCTTCTGTGGTGATCAACGCAACGCGCGCACCTTTGCGTTGAATCAGGGCATTGGTCGCGACAGTCGTGCCGTGGGCGAAACGGGTAATATCGGCGGGTTTTACACCGTGATCGTGAGCGAGATCGTCGAGGCCGGCAAGAATCGCGTCGGCGGGATCATTTGGCGTTGAGGGCCGTTTGTGAACGTGAACAATCTCTCGATTCTCATCGAAAACATAAAAATCTGTGAAAGTTCCGCCTACGTCTACGCCGACAAACCATGTCATATTTCTTACCAATACTAAACTGTTACCAAAGACGTAGGCAGGCCGTTCCGTTGTTCCATTATTATAATGCGCCACAAATGTGCATTCAGCATTTGACTATTTGTGGAGATGGCTTTCTCCATTAAACTATAACGACGTTGCAATGGGTCGCATCACTGTATGTAATGTAGCTTATATATGGTATCGTAGTCCTATGAATTTTAAATCGGACGAGGGATGAGATCATTTGAGTTGTTAGAGGCAATATCAGATTTGCTGGCAAACAAAATGGAGAAGGTAAATGCGCATTAAATCGAAAT
>CAXGSZ010000083.1:0-7979 GCA_964012455.1 uncultured Alphaproteobacteria bacterium | reverse complement strand
CTAACCGACGAGTTCGACCTGTATCAAGAAACGTGGGAGCTGCCTGAGGGTGGCACTCTGGAGCCGGGGCCAATCACGGTCACGTCCGAAACCGGGTCTTCTCGGCTGCGCTTTGCCGCCGATCCATCGCCGTCCTTTGGCGCATCCTACGAGTGGGAGTATCGGGTCGGGGATGGACCTTGGCAGACCGGCGGGGAGATCGGGGCCGATATCCGCGATAGTTCGGGCAAGGTGTTCGATTATCTCGACGTTTTCCAGCCTGATCAGCCCTACGATATCAGGCTGAAAGCGGTGCGATCCACGGAATCCCCGTGGGTTTATGCCTACGACGCGATCCTCGCCTTCGACCTGATCGTCAACAGCATCTCCGATAACGGATCGGGTTCTGTCCTCGCCAACGTAACGGCGCCGAACGTTTCGTTCTTTGCATCAGTGCGGGCCTATTTCGGAGCGCAGGGCAGCAGCTTTAACGACGCAACGCGGATCTGGGGCAGCTACGACTTCGACCCTAGCGAAACAGTCAGTCTGACCTTCGCGGGTCAGGCCGGGACAAATGATTACTGGCTCGTTCCCGTAACGTCATCCGGCGGCGAGGGACAGCCCGCCGGACCATACACCATTACAATATAAGAGGCGTCACATGCAGCTCCCGCAGCCGTTCACGCTGTCCGTTTCGGGCAACGACCCAAAAATCACGAGCAAAGAGGTGCTGGAAAGCAGCGTAAACACCAGCCTTCAGGACACGATTGACCTGCTCACAGTCTACGTGGATCAGACCGAAAACGGACTGATAGACCAAATTCAGGCGCTGGCGACTGGCTTGCAGGCGGCGGGAGATTGGGACCCATCCTCTGGCGTCTTCCCGGTCGGGTCGGAGGTAGGAGGCTACTATCTCGTCAGCGGGTCGGGGACAGTAGACGGGGTCTCATTCGAGGTTGGCGACTGGTTGATCCCGCTGAAGGACGGCGCATCCACCAGCGTCTATAGCGGAGAGTGGGCAACGGGCCGATACTCGCAAGTCTTGGAAGGCGCGGATGGGCGAGCTTTTACTGACCAATCCGAAATGCAAGCGGCGACAGATCTGGCCGTGGGGCAGTCAATCGACATACCCACAGGTCGCTTCATCACCGTGGCGGGGGCAACCTATAGCGCAAACGACGCCACGGTGATTGATCTCGCAGGTTCAGGTTTACAGGCTGTTCTCGCCCCCGGCGCCAGCCTGCCCGACGATGACGCTTTTCAGAGCGACACGCGGCCATCATCTTGGTTTTCTGGTGTGACAACCTTGAGTATCGGCGGGCCGAGCGGGTGGACTCTGAAGAGGGTCGTTGCCGACGCAGACAGGACAACGGATGGCGGCTCCATGTGGCAGGTTCTGCCCGGTGCGGCGGGGTTGGACGTTCGAGCATTCGGCGCAAAGGGGGATGGCACCGTAGACGATAGCGCGGTTCTCCTTGCGGCTGACGCTCGCGCGCAGGCGCTGGACGTTCCGCTGATCGGGATCGGTGTCTACGGCGTCTCTACTCCAATGATCTTGGGTGCCAAACGATTGGACCTGACTTTGTCAGTTCTTCCGGGATTTACCGGAGCTTATGTTGCCCGATGCCAAACGACAGACCCGGCAGCTGTCATCGACTGGACGCTCCGAGTTGAGGGCAACAACGTACACGGCAGCCTTCGAAAGGGCTTCAATCCTGGCGGCGGGGTGTTCCCAAGCCCTTCTGTAACCGGCGATGTGTTCGTTGCCAGTGCAAGCGGGACAATCGACGGGCAGACATTCGCGAAATATGATCGACTGCGCGCCACGGTGGACAGTGCATCAACCACCACCTTCTCGGGGAGCTGGGAGCGGCCAAGCGTGATCTCTGCGCTTGAGGTGGAAGGTGTTGCGTCTCCGAATGCCACTTTCCGCCTTGTTGCAAACTTCTGCGACCGGGGCCTTTACGCTTACAACAACACCGAGCGGGCTGCCTTTGATGTGACCGGGCGTCTGACCGGGGAGCTTGTCGTGGAGGCAAGCCACGTCGGCGGGTCCACATCGTCGCCGGACAATGTGAGCTACCGCATTCGCGGTTCGTCCTGCATGTCGTGGTTCCGTTCGGAAGGCAGTATCGTTTCGCAAGCGTGGTTCGATACGCAGATCACGATGGAGGGTATGCAGTCCATTCCGGCCTTTGACATCGCATCGGATCGCGTCACGCGCCTGTCCGGCTGTCAGCGGGGCAATAGGGGGAAAGGACTGATCAGACCGAACGATAGCGCCAACCTTTCCAACGTGGTCATTTTCGATAATTTCCACCTCGAATACCCGGCAACCGACGACAACACGTCCGCGCTGGAGATCGACAATGCCTCCTACGTCAGTGGAAACTTGACGGTCAGCGAACCAGGTGGGTCTACCAGGATCAAGGCGCTTGACGGCGGCGACCTGTCAATTGTGGCTCTTCGCCAGAAGAAGACGGGGCACATGCTGCGCCTAGGAACATCGACCACGATCATAAGCCGCGCGCATATCAGGCTCTACGTCCCGCGTGCCGACCTGGCGACGGAAGCCATCATCATAGACAGCGCGGTCAAAAGTTTGGTGGAATATAGGGGCGTCCCATTACCATGTCGGCTGTACGCCGGTACGGAAAATGAACTGCGGCTACCCGGTGAGATGATCTCGACAAATACCGAGGTGGAAATCGTTCCTACAACGGGAAACAGGGTCCGCTTTGGCCCTGGTCCGACGACCACACAAATCCGAGCTTATTCCCATGCCGTGCGCGGAATGGTGGTTGAGGCTAGCGACAATCTCCAGCTTGAAGCGCATTTCACTGATCGCGGCACCGCGGACGGCTGGCAGCAGGCGGCCCGCGAAAACCTCGGGACCACGACCTAACCACCCCACATCGCAGGAGACGCTAATGGCGAGTATCACTCTCCAGCCGGAGAAGGTCGTCCGTCTGGACATTGACGACTTCTACGACGGCGAAAACCTCAAGCTTCAGATCAACGGTGGTGATGCCTCTTCGATCATCATGACGCTGGCAGCCAAGCGCACAGGCAACGATAGCGATCCAGAGGCGAGCTACGAGTTCGAGCCGGACGGAAGCGGGCTGGTCAACATCACGCCCGCAGAGCTGGCGGCAGTCTCTGAGGAAGGGACGCTGTTCTACAACCTTTGGGAATACGACGGGTCCGAGTGGGTTCTGCGCGCGGCTGGCACCGTCGTGAAAAAGGCCGCGATCCGGCCGAGCCGTCTGCCGGGCAATCCGAACGCCGTCTTTGCAGCCAATATCTATGAACCGGGAGTATTCGTCTAATGGCACTGACAAAACGACTCGTCAAAGGCTCGGCCATCACGGCGGAAGAGCACGATGCAAACCTCGATCACGTTCTGGACCGCGCGAACCAGTCGGGTCAAGTGCCGTGGGACGACGTATCAGGGAAGCCGACGCTCGGCTCCGCTGCGGCCCAAGATACTGGCGATTTCGCGACTTCGGCACAGGGCGCGAAGGCTGACACGGCGGTACAGTCGCAACCGGCTGGCGCAGCTGGCCGCCCTGTTCCTTTCCTCTTGATGGCTACGACAGCCGAATACGACGACACGGTCGCGCAGAACCCAACTGCCGTCATCCTGGAGGTTGATAGCTATGTCTAAGGTTCTCTCCATCACGCTGCCCGGAGGCGTCAAGGTGCCGCTAAACGGCGGTCCCGTTGACTTCACGCTGTCCCTTGTAGACCCCGACACAGGCGACGATCTTACCGAGATGTCCACGACCGGATCGTTTGCGGTCAGCGCCCCGAATGGCGTGCCGCAATCGTTAAGTGGCGTTGCCCCCGTGCTGCTGAACAATGGCGGTCTGAGCGACTCCGCCATTTCCCTGAACGCTTTGCGAGCGGGGTCAAGCGTATCTCCGACAGGTCTTAGTGCAGGTAACTTGAGCGCCCGGATTACAGACGGCGTTACGACGCTGACCAGTCAGACCATAACGGTAGTGGCAGCGGCTTCCACACTGACCGCCACCGAAGGTAATGTCACCAACATCGTGGACGACGGAACGACCACGACGTTCGACCTCTCGGGACATTCGACCGACGCGTTCAACACCAGCTACTCCATCAGTTCGGCTGATCTTGCCGCGGACTTACCGATCTGGCTGGCAACCGACATCTCGGGCGATGGCTCTGCGGGCAGCCCGTGGGTTGCTGTGGACTTGTTCATCCCGAATAGCGATGTCGTGGAATACACCCGCGAGTGGATCGATGGCAGCGATGGCAGCGAGCTTGCGCGCGGGGCGTCCTACGTACTGGCCGCATCTGCCACCGCAGACACCCACATCGACTATCGAGTGCAGGCCGCCAATGCGGCGGGGCTGTCGGAGCAGGCGACTTCGCGTGTCCAAAACCCGCCGTTGCTGTCGGACGCGGAGATCTCCGCACTGTTTACCGGCACCGAGCGCGGCGGGTATCACGACGCGGCGGCTCTTCCGGGGGGCGATGGCAGCAGTGTTGCGGCGTGGCCCGGATTGTCTGCGAACGAAACCACCCTAACCACAGTTTCGGCTTCTGTTCAGCCGCTGTTGCGCAAGCAAAACGGGTTGGCGTGGATCGAGCCTGACGGCATTGATGATACGTTCGACGCGGGCCGGGTACTCACCGGGGCATCGCAACTTTCCTTCGCGTTCTCGTGGGAGACGCCTTCGGACGTGTCCATCAATAACCAATGTGAAATTTTAGGGGACCGGAACTCTTCAGGCGCGTTCAACGGCGGTCTGAGCATACAGTTTCGAGAATATCTTAAAGTGTCTCTGAAGGACGGCACACAACTCACCGGACAGACGCCGAGTAAAGCCGCACCGAACGAAAGTCAGGCCGTAGTAGTGCTGATAGATTACACCGCCGCGACCGACACGGATCGCATCAAAATCTACGTGAATGGCGTCCAGCAAACGCTCACATTCTCGGGCGCTTTGACAGGGACTGCCGGAGCGGTGGCTGACAGAGATCAGCACTACTTCTCGGCGGGGGCGGGCCTCTACTCTGATGGTAAGTTTTATTCGACGTTGCTGATCGACAGGCTTCTCACGCCAGCCGAGATCACAGGGATCACAAACCGATTCCGCTTCAAAAACGGGACACTCTGACATGGCTGTAATTACCTCATCAGGCCCCGATATCACGGCAGCTGACCTGCCGTCGTTCGGATACAATCTCTCCTACATTACTGATAGCGGGCAAAGCCGCGTGCTGAACCGCTGCCTGCAAGCTGGGGGGCCTCGTCGGGACGGAGCGCGCTTTGAACCTCAGTATCTGGATGCGGATGGTCAGCTTACATCGCTTCCGCCGGGGGTCACCCGTGTGACCTACAATCTGCTGCGCAGGGTGCCTAGCATCACTGACGCGCAGGCGGCAGCGTTGTTCGCCACAATGAACAAGCAATACCGCTTGACTTGGGAGAATGGCCCAGCGACAGCCACTTTTTTCTCTCCGGTCAACGTCGTCTCCCAAAATGACCGAAACATTGTCTTCACGTTCCCCGACCTAAATTATTACGACGCGCGGTTCGATGGCTGCGATGTTGATGGCTGGCCGACGAATGTAACGCTCGTGGAAGTCGAGAAAGAGGCCTTGTTGGCCCAAGGCGAGGTTTGGGACCCTGATTTTCTTGGCATTATCGGGGAAGACCCGGCCAACTACCTCAAGCCCGCACATTACCGTTTTATGGATTGGTGCGGCACGAACTGGTCCCCCCAAGTTACGTGGGCAGACAGGACCCCTCCGACCGCGCTTGAGCAGCGAACCGTTTCTTATGAGCTAATGATCAACCTGTGCAACCGGATGCAGGTCGATCCTTGGTTTTGCATCCCGCACATGGCTGATGATGATTACGTCGTCCAGCTTGTGCAACTCGTCAATGCAACCCTAGACCCGAACCTTACTCCGCGTTTTGAATACACAAACGAGGGCTGGAATTATAATTTCAGTCAGTTTGGATACCTAGCCCAAACCGGCGAGACTGTTTTCGGGACGACGGACTTGACAGAATACCAGCATTATTACGGAATGCGTGCCGCTCAGGTGATGAGGATCGTTACCGATACAATCACACGCACGAACTACCGCCGGGTGCTTGCTTGGGGCCGCGTGCAGCACACCGACAATATCTTTACCGCGTCAAAATGGCAGGCGGTGGATCCGGACAACTATATCGCGCCCTACAAGCTCTTTGATGACTTCGCCACCAATATCTATTTCGGAGATGCTCTCTTGAGGCGAAACGACATCTGGACGACTTTACGTGACAGCGGCCACGCCGCGGCGCTCGCTCTTCTAAAATCCCTTCTGCCTTCCGCACCAGATGCGGAGATCACTCATTTCAACTTCTGGCAAGGGAAGTGCGAAAAATACGGGTTGTCGTTCATTTCTTACGAAGGCGGACAACACTGCAACCTAACCTCTGTAGTGTCTCTTAGTAACCTGAACGGCGTAAACCTATTTGAGACGGATTTAATTGTGCCGGACGCTGCCGCTTTCCAAGTGGGCGAAACCGTCACGCAATCCGGTGGCGGCTCGGGGACAATCCTGCGCATCCAGGACGGCAAGATATTCATCGATACGGATGCGAAATTCGTCACAAATGTTGCCGTGACGGGCGGCACCTCTGGGGCCTCTCAAGTCCCTACATCAGCCAACCTAAACAACCCGAAAGCGGGCGTCATGGATCTGATGGAGGACTGGCAGTATTCCGACGAGATGGGCGCCGCCGAGAACAAGAACCGTGGGAACTTCCGCAAGGCAGGCGGCAGGGACATCACGCTATTCTCAGATATATCCATCGGGTCGAAGGACGGTTTCTGGGCGCTTCTGCCCTATATCGGCGCTGATACCGGGACTATGCGGGGGGTGCAGTCGTTCTTTGCTGCGAACCCCCGCAGCTACCTTCGGACGCGCGCGAAGCCCTTGGTGACGTGATCCGGCGCTATCCTTTGCGGCCCTCGTGGTAGTACACATTGCCATCCCTGATGATCCCGCTCTTGCCGCGCCGCCCGACGATGAAAAGGATGAGGCGAACGAGCCAAAAGCCTTTCTCGGGGCTAGTGCTCTCCGCAACAGCCTTAAGAGTATCTACGGCGTGGACGCCTGACGCGATGTGCTTTTTACCGTCCGGGGTGGTCATGAAGGCGATGTCGTAAGAACCGCGATAGATCTTAAAGCCGTCTAATTTCCAGCCATCGGCGGTTTTCGACCACTGCGGAGGGACATCCTGCGCGGCGTAGTTTACAGTTAGGTCAGCCATGATCGAACCTCTAAAGTTCGGTTTTGGTCAGGACGGGGGGAAGCGTTAGGGCGCGCCCCCGTCCGACTGTATAGCCCTTTCGGATAGCCGTACGTCAACGTTTTTTAGGTTAACCACCTCATAAACTTGCGCCCGCCACTCCCCCACGACCACGACAGACGGAGACGACATGGCCTTTCTCAGACGGATCACGACAGGCGTGGTCTCGCACTTTGGTATGCGAGTATCAGAGTGGGCCATGATTTGGCCTTGCGCGGCCATGGGCTTCGCGCTCAACGTGCAGCGGGACATGTTCGACACGTCGCCTAGCTTTGCAAAGTTGGCTGGTTGGCTTGACGAACCCGAGTGGGCGTTCCTGGCGCTGATCTGTGCGATTGTTCGGCTTGCCGCCCTCACGGTCAACGGGACGTTCGCATCCTTTCCGTATTCCCCGCACATCCGCATCGCGGCGTCGTTTCTGTCGGGATGGTTCTGGTTTCAATTCACAGCCGGGTTCGCGTCCGCTGCCTTGGCGGGAAGCGGCGCGTGGTCGGCGGTCTGCGCCTACAGCACCTTGCTCATCCTCGAAGCGGTCAATGTCTACCGCTCATCGAAAGACCTGACACGACTGAATGCGGGGTGAGGCCCTTGGAAAACATCACCCCCGAGAACGTCGCCAACGGGCTGGCGCTGCTGGTGTTCGCCATCCTGTCGG
>CAXGSZ010000082.1:0-8020 GCA_964012455.1 uncultured Alphaproteobacteria bacterium | reverse complement strand
CGTTGACAAACAGAAATTTTCGGTCGTTCTCAGGATTGCACCCGACGAGAGGATGGATTACGGGCGGCGCCTTTTCCATGGCGTCCGCTTCTTCTTTCGTGTGTCGCCGCTTGGTGTTCTGCGTGCGCGTCACCCGATGGAAACAATGAAGGCCCTCGACTTGCGATTTCATTCGGTCGGACAGACCGTCATAAGCGGCTTCAAGACTTGTGAACAGCGTATCGCCGCCGACCGGCGGCAGTTGCTGCGCGTAGAGGCTCAAGATGCGAGTCGGGTGATCACGAAACGAATGATCCATATGCCAGAAATTGATTCGTTGGCGCTCGTTCGGCCGGATGTGAATGGCGCCAACCTCGGATGGATGCCCTTCGTCGACCTGCATATCCTCCTTAACGGGCGTTCCGAAGAGGCGCATAAAGTCGGCGTATTGATGGGGTGTCATTTCCTGATCCCGGATCACCAGCACCTTGCGGTTTATCAATGCTTGCCTCAGATAGGCTTCCGCGTCCGGGCCAAGATTACGCAAGTTGAGACCCGAAATTTCCGCGCCGACATTTACGGTGATCGGCCGTGAATCGATATGCTCGTATCCGTCCATAAACAGCTATCTATTGCGTTCGGCGAGCGCTTCGAGCAATCCGGCGAAGAGGCGCGCTCGTGGGACAAGGGACGAGACCAAGAGATGTTCCTGCTTAGTGTGAACGCCGTCGCCGCAGACGCCCAGTCCATCGAGTGTCGGAATGCCAAGGGCGCCAGTGAAGTTGCCGTCGCTGCCGCCCCCGAATTGGCCGTGACTGAGGTCGAGCCCAACATCCCGCGCCACGCGTCGGGCAACGTCATAGAGTTCTTCCGTTGCCGGCTGCATGGCGAACAATGGCCGGACTGGGCCACTTTTCACAACAAGGCGTACGTCCGGATCGGGTGAGGCAAGTGAAGACATCCGTTGCTGTACCTCGGCGAAGGCTTCCGGTGTGGGGGCAACGCATAGCACTTCGGCGTGGCACTCCGTCGGTATCACATTCACGAAGTTTCCGCCGTTTATCACCCCAACCCTGTACGTCGTCTCCCGCTCGACATCGCTGAAACCTTCGACTTCGTCGATCAGCTTGGCCATGACACTTATGGCACTGCGGCCAACCCCCTTGGCAACACCGGCGTGCGCCGGTCGGCCGTAGGTATAAAGCTCGTATCGCAGAAAGGCATGACGGCCGGTGACGAATTTGTCGGGCTTTCCCGGCTCCGGGACCAGGACATAGCGGTGTGTTTTCGCTTCCGTCTCAATCAGGGTCCGGGTCGAGGGACTGCCGATTTCCTCATCAGGGATGAATAAAAAGGTGACCGGCAGACTTAATGCGGCGCGTGCCTCGATGATCTTTTCCAGTGCGTGCACAGCAAGGTACATCCCGCCTTTCATGTCGAGCACACCAGGGCCGTAGAGTCGGTCTCCGTCGCGTGTGACGGAGAGGCTTTCCTCCAATGTCCCAACGAGATGAACCGTATCGAGATGCCCCAAAACCAGAATTCCCGGCCCCTCGGCCCAGTTAAAACGTGCGCGTAGGACGTCTCCGTAGCCATCGCTGCCAGGAATCCGCTCGATGTCGGCGTGAAGTGCCGACATCTTCTTTTGAACCATATCCATCATGCGGTTGACGGCGGCGGTATCGAAGCTGGGACTCTCGATCGCCGCCCAGCCTGCAATCCCGGCGGCAATCTCTTCGGCGTTGAAGGTGTTGTCGAAAGGTCCATTCATGCCGTCTGTCAGAGCGGCGGTTCCGCGGCCTCGATATATTCCGCCGGTTGAGGCGTCATCGTCATCAAGTTTACGCCGTCCGGTGCGGAGAACTGATACCAGGTGTTCTGCGGCACGATCGCGATCATACCCGCCATGGGGTCAACACTTCCGGTCTGCTCTGCCGATTTCAGCGTGAGCGCCACGGAACTCTTAAGGATCAGACCGATCTCATCACCGGTTGGGTGGCGTTCCCACTGGCTCGCGTCGGAAAATCTGACGGGGAAAATACTCCCTTCTTGAAAGTCCGCCACGCGCGCGAACATCCCCTTGGTATCCGTTGTGTGCGGTGCATGCCCTGAATAGAAGGTGAAGGTGTCAAGAACCTTTTCCAGATCGCATGTTTGCAACATGGTATCCTCCGATCACTAATAATAGCTTAATAACACGAGCCCGGTCCAACAAGTAGACTGGCCTATACGCAAAAAACGTCTATGACCGCCGGAATGTAGTCGTTCATTAGAATTACCTTCTTGCGAGTGATTCTCCAGGCGCCGTCGAACTTCTTAAAGTCGTGTTCGTAGCGTCCGAAGAAGGCATGCTGCGAGCGGTCACGGAGTGAATATGTGTGACACGTCCACGCGGAATGGATGGTCATTTCTGTCTCGCTTGGCGGCGATTCGAATATCGGATTCGCGATAACATGGGTCGTTCGGGCGAGGGGCCAGAGTGCGGGCGCCTTCTTGGTCTCGATGCGCCAGACGCGGTCCTCGATGCCGGCGCGGCTCTCAAAGTAGAATAGGGAAATTTCTCGTTTGACGTTCTCGGTCAACTCTTCGTCATTGCGCCATGCTGGCGCCCAGAAGATCGCGTCCTCATGATAAAGGTCGATCCACTCCTTCCACCGTCGCATATCAATGTAGAGCGCTTCACGCGACAGGATGTCCTCGCCTTGGGCGAGCAGTTCACGGTCGGACATGGGGCCTCCTATTCGCCGGCCAGCGGCTGCTCCTTGTTGTGGCCGGCCCGCATCAGGCGCGCCCATTCGCGGTAGGGGCCGTGATAGGACGTCTCACCCTGGTCGAGGAAAGTACCCAACAAGCTAGTCTCAGGGACGAAGCCGAGTTTCTGGGCTTCCTCGTCGGGCCCGAAGATCAGGTTGCCCATACCGCGCTCGAAGCTCTGCAGGTAATCGTCTGGGAAGGCGTTGTACCCTTCCTGACAATCGGAATAGCAGATCGTGTCGTCCGGCGTCGCCATGCCGGAGGAATTGAAGAAATCCTCATGTTGGCGCACGCGGATCGTGCGCAGGTCGTCCGGCTCGTCGATCGGTGCGAAGCTTTAAACCTTCATCTCCGTTAGGTTCGGTGCGTGCGGGATGAATGTCCGCAGCACCAGTGAGGTCGAATCATTGAATTGCAGGTTGGGGAATATCGTGATGTTGCGCGAGCGCGCCATCCATTTCGCCTTCTCGTCACCGACCTGCTTGCGCACATCTTCGATCATGCCCCAGAAAGGCATCGTCTCCGGTCTCGGATGATCGTTCCAGATCATACTATGGCCATTCTTGAAGGTATACATACCGGCCGCCATCGTGAAGCGGTCGCGGAAGTCCGGCGAGGTGACCTGCTCGTTGTCGCTCTCTCCGTCTTGGCGGCGCTGCACGACCTTCATAAAGGTCGTATGGGTCGACGTCAGGTGGTAGGGATCCATCCCGTTGTCCATCTGCATCTTCCAGTTGGCGCTATAGGTGTAGTCGGAACGGCCCGGCACGACTTCCATGCCGTTCGGGCTCTGTTCGGCGACCAGATCGAGCAGAATCTTCGCTTCGCCGAGGTGTTCTTCTAGTGTGGGTACGTCCGGGTTCAGGCTGGCGAAGATCAATCCGTGATAGCTGTCGAAACGGGGCAGGGGTATCAGGTTGTGGTCCTGCTCGTCGAAGGCGTCCGTATAGCAGCCCTTTTCCTTATCTTTGATGTCAATGTTTTTGCCCGCCGCGTCATAGGCCCAGCCGTGATAGTTGCAGACGTGGTACTTGGTGTTGCCAGTTTCCGTCTGGCAGAGGGTGGCGCCGCGGTGACGGCAGGTGTTGTAGAACGCGTGCAAGTCGCCGTTCTTGTCACGGGAGACGATGACCGACCGGAGTCCGATCTTCGTGCAGTAGAAATCGAACGGGTTAAGCACTTGTGAGTCGTGGCAGAGGTAAACCCATGTCCCCTCGAAGATATTCTTCAATTCCATCTCGAAGAGTTCTTGGTCGGTATAGACGTCGCGGTGGACGCGGAAGACGCCCTTCTCGGGGTCATCCATAATATATTGTGACGGATCTGCGAAGCGCATCTGCGGAAATCCCCGGCGAAGTGAACAGTTGCTTGTACCAAGCGTTTTCCCTTTTAGGATGTAATGCAATGCTTTCGTGAGAAAAGTTCGGCCCGGCCGCGTAACTTATGCGGAAGGCCATTGCGAAGAGGAATCTATGAAGATCGCCCGCGTTGAAGCGATACCGCTCTATATTGAACTCGAAATCGATATCCTGAACACCAATAAGCGAAATGGCCTCAGCGTCGTTTTGGTCGAAGTGGAAACCGATGAGGGGCATCTTGGGCATGGAATCACCGCGATCATGGACGAGGACGTGGTGGCGGAAGCGATCAACGGGCTTGCCGAGCCGACAATTCTCTGCGAGGACCCGATGGCGACGGAACGCATTTGGGAGAAACTCTACTGGCAACTGACGCCGAGGGGACAGACCGGGTACGGCGGGCACGCGATTGCAGCCATCGACTTGGCGCTTTGGGATATCAAGGGAAAGGTGCTGGGGCAGCCGGTCTGGCGATTGCTCGGCGGTGCCAGGTCGACCGTACCGCTCTACGCGACCTTCGGTTTCGGCTTCTTTGACCGCGACCAGATTGGTGAAGCAGCGAAACTCTGGCGCAAGAACGGTTTCGAGCGCCTCAAGATGACCGTTGGCATGAACGCGCTTAAACGTCGCGATGACGAGAGGCGTCCGCTGATGGAGGCTATCCGCGAAGACCGCATTCGTGTGCGCAATGTTCGCGACGGTGCGGGGGAAGACGCGGAACTTTTTGTCGACGCCAATTGCAGTCTCGACCAGTACCACGCGATCATGCTCGCCAATTGGATCGAGGAGTATGACATCTCCTTCTTCGAGGAGCCGATCACCCACAACAACGTGCGACAGATGGCCGAAATGCGGACCCGCACGCGTGTTCCCATCGCCGCCGGGCAGACCGAGACCCTAGCCTACCGCTTCCGCGACTTCATCACGGAGGGGGCCGTCGATGTGCTGCAGCCGAACGTGGTCATCGGCGGCGGCTTCACGCAAATCCTGAAGGTCGCTGGCATGGCCGCTGCGTTCAACGTGCCGATCGACAACGGCGGTGCCTTCCCCTTCCACAACATGCACCTGCATGCGGGTGTGATGAACGGCGGGATGGTCGAGTACCACCATGTCTCGGTCGAATGCTGCAAGGCGTTCTTCAAGAACCTGCCAGAGCCGAAGGACGGCTGGCTCGACCTCCCGGAATCCCCCGGCCTCGGCTTTGAGCCCGACATGGATGCCGTCAAGGAATTGGCAAAAGCACCAAAATCAATGGGGCAGGGGAAGGGTTAGCCCGTTTGCACCTTTATTACTGGACGGCGCATTGCGGCGATCCGGAATTTTGGCCTGAGCGCCGCGAACTAAGAACCGATAGACCCGTAAGTCACTAGCAATAATTCCGGGTTTATTTCTCAAACGACGTGGGAGTCCCGTCAAATTACCCCGTCGTCCTTCATCTTCGCCAGCTCGTCGACGCTCTTGCCCAGCAGTTCGCCGTAGATCTTGGCGTTGTGGGCCCCGATGGGGGGACCCGCGTGGGCGATGCGGCCGGGGGTGCCTTTTAGTTTCGGGACGACGGCGGGCATGACGATGTCACCTTCTTCTTCGTCTTGCACCGTCTCGAGGTTGTTCCGCGCGGCGTAGTGTGGGTCTTCCGAGATATCCGCCGCGGTGTAGATGCCGCCGAAGGGGACGTTGCCTTCCGCAAAGCGGCGGTCGATTTCGGCGAAGTCATGTTTTTTCACCCAGTCCGCCAAGAGCGCCTCCAACTCGTCCGCGCGGGCGATACGCTCGCGGCTGACGGAATAGCGCTCGTCCTCGGCTAGCTCCGGCATGCCCATGGCACCGGCAAGGCGTTGGAAGACGTTGTCGCCGCCGGCTGCGATCTGTACCAGTTTACCGTCCTTCGTTTCGAAGGTGCCGGCAGGGGAGAAGGTCGGATTGCGGTTGCCGATGCGCTCGCGCACTTCGTTATCACGATAGAAATTGGGCATCATGTTGGCGGTGATCCGGAATGTTGGCTCGTAAAGCGCCAGATCGATCATCTGCCCTTCACCACCCTGCACATCACGTTGGTATAGTGCGAACATGACCGCTAGCGCTCCGAAGGTACCGGTGTTGTAATCGGCCGTCGGGAAGGCGGGACGCACCGGAAAGCGATCCGGGAAACCGGTCGGATACATGTAACCAGAGAAACCAAGCGCGATCCGGTCGTAGCCGGCGCGCTTAGAGTAGGGGCCGTCCTGCCCGTAGCCGGAGACGCGCAGCATGATCAGTTTTGGGTTGATCTGTCGGAGGTCTTCCCACCCGAGGCCCCACCGGTCCAAGGTGCCGGGGGTGAAGTTCTCGACGACGACATCGGCACGCTTCACTAACTCTTTCAACATTGCTTGGCCTTCCGGCACCCGAAGGTTCAGGGTAACGGACTTCTTGTTGCGTGCCTCGACGAGCCAGTTGGTGGAACGGCTGGCAGTACCGTCCGGCTGCGGCGTGCCGCGCAGCGCATCACCGCGCCCGGGCTGTTCGACTTTGATTACCTCGGCGCCGAAATCACCAAGCATAGTGGCGCCGAAAGGTCCGGCGATCAGCGTGCCGATGTCGAGTACGCGAATGCCGTTGAGAGGAAGGGGCGTGGTCACGGGTGGTCTCTTTCGGTCGTTCAATTCGCTATATGACCGATAAGATAGCGCTCGACAGTCGAATCAACAGCCGAACGGGGCATTTCGCATCCGCGCGGGGCAGGGAGAGGATTGCCCGCAGGCCACCTTCCGCGCGGTTTTCGAGTTCAATCTCTCCGCCATGTGAGCGCGCGACGGAACGGGCGATGGCGAGCCCGATGCCAGCACCTCCCGTCTTTCGGCTGCGGGAGGCTTCCAGCCGAACAAAGGGTTCGAAGACGCGATCCATTTCGGCGCCGTCGATCCCCGGGCCGCCACCTCAACCACAATGCGGACTATCGTTTCTTCGGTCTCTATCTAGACACTGGCACGTTCACCGCAGGCGACAGCGTTCTCGATCAAGTTGCTAGGGTCGCGTCGGATCGCGCCGGCCCGGCAGATCGTTGCCACGCCTGGTCCACTGACGAATTCGACCGGGCGGCCAATATAGGCGGAATCGACAGCGACGCTCTCCGCAAGCGCGGTGATATCCGTCGGCCGGCCCGGGTCGCGCGCGGCGTCTTGGCGAATGAAATCGAGTGTCGATTCCGTCATCGCCTGCATCTCGTCGATAGTCGTCAGATTCTTCACGCGCATTTCCGGGTCTTCGATGAACTCGGCGCGCAAGCGCAACAACGTGATCGGCGCCTTCAGGTCATGACAAATTGCGGCGAGAAGCGCGGTTCAGTCGCGAACGTTACGATCGACCCGTTCCTGAAAGAGATTAAAGGCCCGACCGGTTTTCCGCACTTCGCGGGGCCCCCGTTCTGAAGCCTCTCCGATCGGCTCGCTGCGGCCAAGTCGCCCTGCTGCCTGCGAGAACTCCTGCATCGGGCGCGAGACGCGCCGGCCCGCTAGTATCGCAACTACCGCAACCGCGGTGCCGGACAACGCGAGGCTTATGAGGAACCATGCGCTCCAGCGCGGTGCGCCGAGCTTGCGGATACGCGCAACCAAGTATCAACCTGCAGACCGATAGCGACGGAGACCCACTCACCATGCTAGTGCTTTTTGTAACGTCAACGGGCAGATTACCAGCACTGAGATCGATCAACGGTTTGCCGGTGTCGTCGAGCGCTTCGAGCGCAATGGCGATGATACGCTATCGATGGAGGACCGCCGCCACAATTGCGTTTGGCGTCATCACGACGACGATGATGACGATGATTCCGGGCAACGGTGATCTAAAAATTTCTGTCGGGCGGGAACGGGTGGTGATGTTTGGCCATCCGTTCTTGTGTGCGTGGGGCTTGCGCGTACGGGCTCTGGTGCGCTATTCGCCCCCGTTATGAG
>CAXGSZ010000081.1:0-8028 GCA_964012455.1 uncultured Alphaproteobacteria bacterium | reverse complement strand
GTTCCGCCGACGGATTGGCAAACACGATCGCATCGACCTGATCAACGACCAAAACCGCTACCGGTAAGGAGTCCAGAACAACTTGTGGTGAAAGTTCTGCCATCACGCAGCTTTTCCCCATTTCTCCGTATATCGATCGATCGAATGGAGTACGGAATCCGGGTTCTCAAATTGGAGAATTACTCCGAGTTCCTGGCGCCCTTGCGGCAGTTCGTCGATATAGGCAGCGAGGTGTTTTCGCGCTGTCAAAACGCCGCGGCGATCTTCGTAGCTCGAGATGATATCCATGTAATGTCGCCGAATGGTGTTGAGCTTGGTTTGCAGGCTCGTGTGTGCGTCATCGCGCGATGCGTCAGTAAGGTAATTGTTAATTTCAGAGAGAAGCCACGGTCGGCCGACTGCCGCGCGACCAACCATGACGCCGTCCGCGCCCGATTGGCGCAGGCATTCTATGGCGTCGCCCACACTCGCGATATCCCCGTTGGCGATGACAGGGACCGTCACTGCCTCTTTCACGTTGCGGATAAAGCGCCAATCAGCTTCCCCAGAGAACTTTTGAGCCCTTGTCCGGCCGTGAACGGTAATCATCGCATATCCGTGATCTTCTGCCATGCGCGCAATCGTAACGGCATTCCGATTATCGTGATCCCAGCCCGTCCTCATTTTTACGCTCACTGGAATCGAAACGGCAGACGAGACTCGAGAGAGAATTTCTTCAGCGATTGGTTCGTCGCGCATCAAAGCGGAGCCGGCATAGTTATTTACGATCTTCTTTGCAGGACAGCCGAAATTCACGTCGATCATAATAGCGCCGCGATCCTCGCAAAATTGCGCGGCTTGCGCCATCGCTTGAGGGTCGTGCCCCGCGATCTGTACGATCGTTCGGTTGTCCAGACCGTCAAGTTTTCGGCATTCGTCCTTTTCTCCCGCATTTATAGCGCGGCTTGCTGTCATCTCTGATATCGTTACGTCAGCACCAAGCGACCTGACCGTCCTTCGGAAAGCAGGGTCTGTCACACCTGACATAGGTGCAAGCAGCGCTCGGTCGGCCAAGTGAATATTACCAACCGCAATGCCTATTTTTTGTGCGGTATTGTACATGCTTATTAATTGATCATTGCATGCAGATTTATTGCCTGCAAACCAAAATTGCTTTTGAGCAACCTAAAACTGGGGACGTCAGGAAAGGAGCACGTCTCCGACGAATTTTACGCCCGGATAACTTAATGAAATCAATAGGTAAACTGTCAGGCATAATCGTGCAGCCAGGCGGCCGCGAACACCTTTTAGAAAATGCAGACAAAGTAAAAGGCCGATGATCGCAAATGTAATGAGGGTCAGAAGGCTCTTATGTGTGACCTGAAAAAATGTACCTGACGCTGCATATTCAGCGCCAATCCCGAAGAGGATGGCGAGGCCAAGGACAATCTCCGCCGCGGTCAAACCAAAGATTTCCGTATTCTCCGTGGTTGAGATTGATGGGAGACGGTCTGTCAGAAGGCTGCGTTTGCGCTGCTTTAGCGCCCGTTCGCGCAGGATGATTGCGCCGCTGGCGATAGCACCCAATGTGACGAAACCATAACTCATGATAGCTGCTCCCATATGCGCGCCGAGCCATCCACCAATATCCGTCAGCACTGCGTTATCACCGGGAATTGTATCTGCCCAAACGACCATTCCCGCTACGATCAACAAGTAAGGGCCAAGTAGGCTGCCAAGCGGCAGAATATCCGGCGTTCTGATCAATGCAACCGCGAAGGCGATTTGCGTCGCTAGAATGCTCGCGAGCAACGCGGTCGACAAACCCAGACCCCAGTCGCGGTTCGCTATCCAGTAAATCGTGGCGACGATCGCGACTACGAATGTGGCCATGCAGCGCGTCCGTTCATGCGGGCCCGGGGTCTTTAGGGAAAGTCCCGAAAACGCGAGGAGTGACGCAAGAACGATGATCGTGGAGATTGCAGTATGGGTCATAAACGAAATATAACCCAGCGTGTCTGTTCAATGAAATGCGGGATTTGCGATCGTGCCAAAGCGAGACGGCATTAAGGTAGCGGCGTTATTGTTGGCCGGCGGTCGTGGCACGCGCGCAGGCTCGGGCCAGCCGAAGCAGTATCGCGCCATTGGGGAGCGCTCTGTACTGCGACGCGCATTGGACTGTTTTGTTGCAAGCCCACTCGTCGATATCGTGCGTGTGGTCATCCATCCTGACGATCATGAGTTATATGATGAGGCGACCTCGGGGCTCAACATCAATGAGCCGGTCCATGGTGGTTCAGAGCGGCACTTGTCGGCGCTCAACGGTCTGGAAAGCCTCGTTGCTGAAGCACCTGACTTTGTTCTTATACATGATGCGGCTCGCCCGTTCGTCAGTCCCGAACTCATCGAAGGTGTCATTTCTGCTTTGGATGATGCGCCAGGCGCGATCCCTGCCCTACCTGTATTCGATACTTTGAAACGTGTTGCGCCGACAGATTTTGCAATTGTGGAGACTGTTGACCGCGACGACATTTGGCGGGCACAAACCCCTCAAGCATTTCATTTTGCTGCCATTCTCGATGCGCATCGCAGCCGCGAAAGTGGATCACCGACCGACGATGCGGCAGTTCTCGAGCAGGCCGGCATGATTGTCTCGGTGACGGAAGGCGATGAAAAGAACATTAAAGTGACGTCGCCCGAAGACTTCGAGCGTGCGGCGCACATTCTTTGGAATACCCGGATGCAGACACGGATTGGTTCTGGGTTTGATGTCCACAAGCTCGGTCCGGGAGACGGCGTGATGCTATGTGGCGTAGACGTTCCTTGTGACTCGACGCTGATTGGGCACTCCGATGCGGATGTGGCGCTTCATGCCTTAACGGACGCGCTTTTGGGTTCCGTCGGTGCCGGGGATATTGGGCAACATTTCCCTCCGAGCGATCCGCAGTGGAAGGGAGCAGCTTCCCATCTTTTTGTTGAAGCGGCAGTGGAACACGTGCGTCAGGCTGGTGGCTTCATCTGCAATATCGACGTGACGATTATCGGCGAACGTCCCAAGGTCGGACCGCACCGCGAACAAATGCGGGCCAATATTGCCCGACTCCTCGGCGTTTCCCCGCAACATGTCAACGTCAAGGCGACGACGACGGAACGTCTAGGATTCACCGGGCGTGGTGAAGGTTTGGCAGCACAGGCTATCGTCAGTATCGAAATACCGGTGCGATGATGGATTTTCGCAGGACATTTGCCATTATGGTAGCGACATTTTTTGGCGCGGGGAAATTTCGCTATGCATCTGGGACTGCTGGGTCGCTCGCCGCACTGCCCGTCATCTGGCTGATCCATGCCAATCTCGGCAACATTGCGGTAGTCGTATTTGCCGCGCTGTTGTTCTTTCTGGGTACGTGGGCATCGCGTATCTATATCGAAATTTCGGGTGACAAGGATCCGAAG
This sequence comes from uncultured Alphaproteobacteria bacterium, assembly GCA_964012455.1. GTDB lineage: Bacteria > Pseudomonadota > Alphaproteobacteria > UBA8366 > UBA8366 > UBA6544. The sequence goes on along the minus strand of CAXGSZ010000081.1, from coordinate 4,596 downwards.
CCCGTGGTCATAGATGAAGTGGTTGGCCAGTCAATCGCCATTTCCTTTCTACCCGTAAACGCAATCGCTTATATTGCGGCCTTTTTCCTCTTTCGATTTTTCGATGTTACAAAGGTCTGGCCGGCCAATTGGGCGGAACGACGCCCCAACCAGGCCTTCGCGGTGATGCTCGACGATATCATCGCCGGACTTTATGCCGGCAGCATATCGGTTTTGATCTTGGAGTTCTTGTCATGAAGTACGATTTCCCGGCCGAAATCATCCACCGCGCCGAGTCTCTCATTGAGTTATGCCGGGATAATAATATTCGACTGTCAACGATAGAATCCTGCACCGGAGGCTTATTATGTGGTTGCCTTACGGATATTGCCGGATCTTCCAACGTACTCGATCGTGGTTTTGTCACTTACTCGAACGAAGCAAAACATGAAGAAGTAGGGGTAAGCGACGAATCTCTCGAACAATTTGGCGCGGTGAGCGATGTAGTTGCACGAGAAATGTGTGCTGGTGCCATGCGGCGCGACGGTGTCGGTGCGGCGGTCTCATTAACTGGAATCGCGGGTCCTGGCGGTGGCACGGATACCAAACCGGTCGGCCTCGTATTCATTGGCATTGCAACTAGGTCCCTGGCTCCTGTCGCTCATCGGTATGTTTTTGATGGTGATCGCCAGGAAGTCCGGGCCGCCGCGATTGTTGCCGCGCTGCAACTGCTCACGACTGCAATCGGCGAGAGCCCGTAAGTTCAAAAAGTTGATGGAGCGGATGCTCTTCGCGCTCCAGCCACGGAGACAATGTCTCCATTGTAATTCCGAATAGCTGGAAGAAATCGACTGGATCTTCGAGTGGGGCAAATTTTTCTTCCTGGACCAGCATGATTGCTTGCAGTGGCGATAAGCGCAGGGAGTCGGAAACGAAATTGGGTAGATAATACACGTTTTTACCGTATAAGGAGAATGCTGCCAGCATAATGCCTGCGACTTCTGCCGTATGGCTGGCCGTCTCCAGCGAGAGTCGTGCCTGGTCGAAAATGAGCGTCCGTGCGGCGCCATCCACCAACAAAGCGACATAATGGCTATGCGTACCGTCGCTGGTTATCTCAGTGTTGCGGTAGAAAACAATCGACTGAATATTGAGCAGGGCTGTGCGGTCGAAGGCCTCAAGGACCTGTCGGCTGGCGTTATAGGTATCGAACGTGGAGGGGCGATGCAGTTTGTGTAAGTACACAGATTCAAATTCACCGTCGTCTTTGAAGGTGATACCACCCCGACGAAGCGTCCGTTCGATTGCTTTAATCGTGCTGGCGCGTGGGTCACCAATGCCGCGCTCAAAATTATTTAATGTTGCCAGAGAGATGCCAGCTGATTTGGCCAATTCACTTTGACGGATTCCAAGGAGTGCCCGTGCCGCCTTGAGGATATTTGGCATTAACATGGTGTGAATTGTACCGCCATGAATAACTATGAAGTAAACAGCCTGCCCATTAAAATTGAATTTTATACCTAAAAAAACGATAAGAAACTAAATTTGGAAATAAAACCGGAAATTCTGGACCGATCGGCTTCAGAGAATTCACACCAGCCGGGCGGCTCTTGCCTCAAAGGCGGAGATCATTTTCCGCGCTGCTGCCTCGAAAACTGCACCAATCAGATTTTCGAGCAGAATGGAGCGGAACTCAAATTCGATCTCAAATGATACTATTGTGCCGCCTTGCTCATCTGCCTCAAGATACCAATTGCTCTGCAAATGGCGGAATGGGCCAGAATACTGCCTCGTCTCGACAGTCAGGGTGTCTGGGTCTGCCGTTACATGGCTGGTGAACTTCTCACGTAGGCTGCCATATCCAATACTCAAATCCGCAATCAGGGTACCGTCGTCGCGGCATTCACGGACCCTCGACGCCACACACCAGGGCAGGAATTCGTCGTAACGGTCTACGTCAATAACAATCTCGTAGAGGTCGTGTGCCGAAAACGGTAAATGCTTGGTTTCGCTGAAAGTGCGCAAGGGCCAACAATCTCGTAGTGGATTATTAGGCAGCGGCGATTTTCGCTTCACGGGCTGCGCGGAGTCGCTGGAAATCGTCCCCTGCGTGATAGGAAGATCGCGTCAATGGTGAAGCTGATACCATCAAAAAACCTTTCCCACGCGCCATTCGGGCAAGCCCTTCGAATTCGTCCGGCGGCACAAATCGCTCAATTGCCGCATGTTTAGGCGTCGGCTGTAGATATTGGCCAATCGTCAGGAAATCGACTTCTGCTGCGCGCAGGTCGTCCATAACCTGGTGGATCTCATCCCGGCTCTCGCCCAGGCCCGCCATCATGCCGGACTTCGTGAAAATAGCCGGATCAATCTGCTTGATCTTGTGCAGTAACTGCAAACTGGCAAAATAGCGTGATCCTGGTCGAACGGTCGGATACAGGCGCGGTACGGTCTCAATATTGTGATTGAAAACGTCGGGTTTGGCTGCGGCTACGGTTTCAGCAGCGCCCTCCTTCTGCATGAAATCGGGCGTTAAGACCTCGATGGTCGTCTCAGGTGCGTTTGTCCGTATGGCCGCAATAGTAAGGGCGAAATGTTCGGCGCCACCATCGGCCATGTCATCGCGATCTACCGATGTCACAACGACATGATTTAATCCTAGCCGGGCCACGGCATCAGCCACGCGCGCGGGTTCACCATGGTCAAGTCTCCTCGGTATCCCGGTCGCCACATTGCAAAATGCACAGGCCCGCGTACAAGTGTCGCCCATAATCATGAAAGTCGCGTGTTTCTTTGCCCAACATTCGCCAATATTGGGGCATCCCGCCTCTTCGCAGACAGTATGCAGTCTGTGATCATGAACAAGATTTCGGGTCTCAAAATAGGTCTTTGACGTCGGCGCTTTGACACGAATCCAGTCTGGCTTCCGCGGGGTCGGGTTGTTAGGCCGATTGCGCTTCTCGGGATGCCTCAGTTTCGCGGCTTCGTTTGTCGACATGGAATGACCGCCGTTCAAAAATGAATCGCCTTGCCATAGGCGTCCAACACCGATTCATGCATCATTTCAGAGAGCGTCGGGTGTGGGAAGATGGTATGAATCAGTTCTTTTTCCGTCGTCTCCAGTGTCCTGGCAATCCCGTAGCCTTGGATAAGTTCCGTCACTTCGGCGCCGATCATGTGGGCGCCCAGAAACTCGCCGGTTTTTTCGTCGAAAACGGTTTTTACCAGGCCTTCAGGCTCCCCGAGTGCGATGGCCTTGCCATTACCCATAAATGGGAAACGTCCGACTTTCACGTCGTGTCCCGCTTCCTTGGCTTTGGCTTCCGTCATGCCGACGGACGCGATTTGAGGAAGACAGTAGGTGCAGCCGGGTACATTTAAGGTATCGAGTGGATGGACATCCTTCTCGCCCTTGATCTTTTCGACGCAAATGATCCCTTCATGGCTCGCTTTATGGGCGAGCCAAGGTGGTCCCGTCAAATCACCGATAGCGTAAATTCCGGGCTCACCGGTCTCGAGCCATTGATTGGTCTTTATATGTCCCCGGTCGACTTTCACCTTCGTGCCGTCAATGCCGATATCTTCAACGCTACCAACGATACCAATGGCGAGGATGACGCGATCGACTGTGACTTCTTCGCTCTTTCCCCCCTGCTCAACCGTCGCGGTGACGGTATTGGTAGTTTTCTTGAGTGCCTTCACCTGCGACCCGGTGCGGATCTGCATGCCGTCCTTCTCGAATGCCTTCCGCGCGAACGCAGAAATTTCCTCGTCCTCCACGGGCAGGATACGATCCATAACTTCGACGACCGTTACCTCAACGCCAAGGTTACGGTAGAAACTGGCGAATTCGATACCGATCGCCCCGGAGCCGACAACCAGGATCGACTTCGGCATGGTTCCGGGCACCATAGCTTCCCTGTAAGTCCAGACAAGTTTACCGTCCGGTTCCAGTCCCGGCAGGTAACGCGGCCTGGCACCTGTCGCGAGGACAATATGCGGGGCAACGAGGTAGGCCACCATTTTCCCGTCCTTTTCAACGGAAAGCTTCTTCGCACCGGCGGGACCGCCCGCAAGCTCTCCCCAGCCGTCGAACACTGTGACATTGTTCTTCTTCAAGAGATGTCCGACACCGCCATTTAATTGGGCTGCGACTTTCCGCGACCGTTCCACGACCTTCTTCAAGTCGACAGAGGCGCCTTGGACAGAAATGCCATAAGCGTCCGCATGCTGGATATTGCGATAGACTTCTGCGGTACGCAGTAACGCCTTTGTCGGAATGCAGCCCCAATTGAGGCAAATGCCACCCAAGTGGTTAGCTTCCACTAATGCAGCCTTCATGCCGAGTTGAGCGGCCCGAATGGCGGCCACATAACCGCCTGGCCCGCCGCCGACAACGATAAGGTCGAATTTCTGTTCTGCCACAGGACCTCCCTAGAGCAGCATATTGAGTGGGTATTCGATCAGTGTCTTGAAGGCACCCAGATATTCAGCACCGATCGCGCCATCGACGGCGCGGTGATCGACCGATAGCGTACAAGACATCACCGTCGCGACCGCAAGCGCCCCATCTTTCACAACGGGGCGTTGTTCACCCGCGCCGACCGCTAGAATGCA
>CAXGSZ010000080.1:0-8063 GCA_964012455.1 uncultured Alphaproteobacteria bacterium | reverse complement strand
GTCAACCCGAACTGCGGTGAATTTCACAGTCAGGACGATCATCCCTTCGCCGACATGCCGGCAACGGTACAGTCGTGGACCGCGGACAACCTGACCTATTCAGTGGAACCGCCTCAGCATTTCGGCATGGTGGTTTTCCAAGAGGGGGGGCGGCTGATGTCAGATTTGACCGACGTCGATGTCGGCGGCGTGGAAGTCGGGATGCCGATGCGGATGATGTTCCGCGTGAAGGAAGTCGATGGGCAGCGCGGATTTACTCGCTATTTTTGGAAAGCGGCGCCTGACTTCACGAAGGACAACGGTTGAGGTAGAGTCGAGAAATTCGGCGGACCAAGACACCGCCGAGGGCGAAAGGAACGAAGACATGGCAAAGGGTATTAAGGATAAGGTCGCAATTCTGGGCATGGGATGCTCGAAATTCGGTGAGCGTTGGGAAGCGGATGCGGAAGACCTGATCGTTGAAGCTTACGAGGAATGCCTGAACGACGCGAGGGTTGAGACAAGCCAGATCGATGCCGCCTGGTTTTCGACTGCGATCGAGGAAGTCCATGTAGGCAAATCCGGCCTGCCTCTCTCGATGGCCCTGCGCCTACCGAATATTCCAGTCACCCGTGTTGAGAACTACTGCGCGTCCGGCACTGAGTCTTTTCGGGGTGCAGTCTACGCAGTCGCTTCGGGTGCCGCCGACATCGCGCTGGCCTGCGGCGTCGAGAAACTGAAGGACACCGGTTATGGCGGCCTCCCGCAACGGAGCAGAGGTGCCGTCAATTCAATGTACTGGGCAAATGCATCCGCACCCGGCAGCTTCGCACAACTCGCGACCGCCTATTCGACTAAGCACAGTGTCGATATGGCGGAGCTGAAACGCGCGATGGCGCAGATTTCGGTAAAGAGCCACGCCAATGGCGCAAAGAATCCGAAGGCTCACCTCCGCAAAGAAATCGACATCGATACGGTCCTGAACGCGCCGATGGTCGCTGCCCCGCTCGGGCTGTTCGACTGCTGCGGCGTGTCGGACGGTGCGGCGGCTGCCATCGTCACCACGCCGGAAATTGCCAAGAGCATGGGCAAGACCGACCTCGTCTCAGTGAAGGCATTGCAGCTCGCCGTCTCGAACGGTCAAGAAGCAAGCCACAATTCTTGGGATGGCAGCTACTTCGTCACGACACGCAAGGCAGCCGAGCGGGCCTATCAGGAAGCGGGGATTACAAAGCCGCGAGACGAAATATCCATGTTTGAATGCCACGACTGCTTCTCGGTTACCGAACTGGTGACGATGGAAGACCTCTACATCTCAGAGGAAGGCGAGGCATGGCAGGACGTGCTCGACGGCTTCTACAACGCCGACGGCCAGGTACCGTGCCAAATCGATGGCGGCCTCAAGTGCTTCGGCCACCCGATCGGCGCATCGGGTCTGCGCATGCTGTACGAAATGTACAATCAGGTCCTCGGTCGCGCTGGCGACCGTCAGCTCCCGGATCCGACCATCGGTATGACGCACAATCTCGGTGGCTTCCCGCACCAGAACGTATCGTCCATCGCTATCGTTGGCCGCCACGGGGCGTAATCAGACAAGAAAACAGTCTTTAGAAAGGGCACCGTCATCGGCGCCCTTTCTTTTTGCATGACCAGTATATCTGGATTACCGCGCTTCCCTAATTCCAGTTTGTGAGACGGAACATGATAGATATCGAACGGCGCGGTCCGCACACAATCCTTCGGTTTAACAGGCCAAAAGCATTAAACGCGATCAACGCGGAAGGCATGTCCGACCTTGAAACAGCTCTCGACGAGATCGCCGAGAGCGAGACGCGCGCCTTGATTATTACAGGGGCTGGCGACCGAGCGTTCTGCGTGGGGGCGGATATCAAGGAGCTTGGACTACGCAATTCGGAGCAAGTTCGGGACGCTTCGCGACGTGGCCAGAAGGTCGGTCTCCGCATCGAGAACCTGCCCTTCCCGTCAATCGCATTGCTCAACGGATTTGCGCTGGGCGGCGGCCTCGAACTGGCCCTCGCTTGCACGTTCCGTCTCGCAACACAGGAATCGCGGATGGGGTTTCCCGAGATAAAACTGGGCGTTTGTACCGGCTGGGGCGGCACTCAAAGGCTGCCTCGGCTCATTCCGATGCAAAACGCACTCGACCTCTTGATGTCCGGAAGACTTATCGATGCACGGGACGCCCAGGACGTCGGCCTCGTCCACTCGATCGTCGAGGGCGAACCGTTATGCGCAGCAATGGAGTTTGCCGAGCGCTTTTCATCGAACAGCCTCCCGGCAATGGGTTTTGTTCGCGAAGCCGTAATGCGGTCCAAAGATCAAAATTTCGAACAAGGCCTGCGCACCGAAACAGACCTGTCTGTCCTCTCCTATCGGCTCGACGACGCCAAGGAAGGGGTTGCGGCATTTATGGAGAAGCGAGAGCCCCGTTTTAAAGACGGATAAACCTTCGAATATCATCCTGGGGCGGTCGACGCACGAACCCGGGATCTGTGCCGGAGAATTCCATACGCTTCCTGCAGCAGTAAGTAGCGCTCAGGCACAGTTCCGAATAACGCCGATGCATTTCCGGAATGACACTGATGGATTATCTTTCAATCGGCTCCTTCCTCTCTTCAGCGCGGACAGTGTTAATAATTTGCAGCACACGTTCCGACCAGGGGCGGAGTTGTATGCCAAACTCATCGACAAGGCGCGAATTGTCCATAAGGTAGATGCCGGAATCGTCCTTGCCGCCGCTTTCGTTCTCAAATTGGATATCCGCATCCGGCAGGTAGCCGCGCACCATTTCGGCGAGATCGCCCATGCTGATTGTGGTGCCGCCCGAGTTGTAGAGATCATGCTTCGGCTCGTCCGACATCAGCACGCGCCGGAAGATTTCCGTAATGTCATCGACATGTATCGGCAGGCGGCGGTAATCCGCATAGGGAAACTTCGCGACTTTGCCGCGCGCAGGTCGCACAACGCACTGCACGTGGTCAACGGAACCGAAAATTTTATCCGGACCCGAGACGTTTGTTGGCCGCACTCCGGTAATCGACATGCCGAACTTGTCACGATAGTCCTGGGCCTGCCACTCGTTGAAAATCTTATGCACGGCATATTGGTTATCGCCGTGCTTAAAATCAGTCTCGTCGACCGGGCGCTCACCGAAGTGTTTCTGTAGCCCATAGACGGCGAGCGAACTGGCGTATACCACGCGTTTTGCGCCGGTAAGCCGTGCCGCTTCGAAGAAGTTGTCCATCCCGTCGATGTTAAGCTTCAGCGCCACGTGCGGCGGGCGATGGTTCCCAATGAAATAGGCAAGGTTGATGACCCGATCGGCTCCGGCCGCCGCCATTCGGTCCATTACGACATCGAATTGCGAGATGTCTCCCTGAACCACAGTGACCTTATCGCCGAGGTCCTCGAAGTCGGCGGTTTGCGGTGCAATGTCCATCACTGTCACGGTCTCTCCTTCGGCAACAAGCGAACGCGTCAATCGCCGACCAATGAACCCCGTACCACCCGCAATGAATACCGACATGATCTGTCCTCCCATATAAAAACCCTCCTATAGAGGTAGACAGATGAACTCCCCTTTCAGCCTCCGCGTGCTAGCTTATGAGTGACGCGCCAATCTCGGCGTAAACGCAATCAGACCAAGGGGCCGGCCGAATATGTCGTGGGAGCCTGAACTAGAAGAATTAAAACGTCGCGAAGCCTTTGCCGAGGAACTCGGCGGAGCGGAACGCGTGAAACGACAGAAGGACGGCGGCCGGCTTACGATTCGCGAACGCGTCGAGGCTGTGGCGGACGCGGGTAGCTTTCATGAGATCGGCAAAATCGCGGGCCTCGCCGAGTATGACAGCAATAACGATCTCAAGAAGCTAACACCATCCAACTTCGTGTTTGGACGGGCCAAGGTAGATGGCCGCCAGGTAATCGTTGGCGGGGACGACTTCACCGTGCGCGGAGGGTCGGCGGACGCCACTATCAAGGAAAAGCATCAAATGTGCGAGCGCATGGCGCACGAATTGCGCCTGCCGCTGATCCGTTTGGTTGAGGGATCTGGCGGCGGCGGCTCGGTCAAAACAATAGAGACGACAGGACGCGCAAACGTTCCCGGCGTGTCCGGATGGGAAGTGGTCGTCGACAATATGGGGACGATCCCGCGCGTCGCACTAGGCCTCGGTTCGGTCGCCGGATTGGGCGCGGCGCATCTGGCAGCGGCGCATTACTCGGTCATGATCAAGGAGAACTCAGCCCTCTTCGTCGCCGGCCCTCCGGTGGTCGAGCGGCTTGGGCAAAAGCTGACTAAAAACGAGCTGGGCGGATGGAAGATCCAGCTTCGCTGTGGCGCGGTGGACCATGCGGTCGACAACGAAGAGGAAGCCTTCGACTGCGCGCGACGCTTCCTCTCCTATCTGCCACCATCGGTTTACGACGTTCCACCACGCGGACCGAAGGAGGATGACCCAAACCGCCACGTCGACTGGCTCATCGACGCTATACCCCGTGACATTCGCAAGGTCTACAAGATCCGACCGATTATAGAGGCCGTGGTCGATGAAGGATCGTTCTTCGAATGGGGACAAATGTACGGCAAGTCTGTCGTCACCGGTTTCGCGCGGCTCGATGGGTGGCCCGTCGCCGTGATGGCTAGCGATCCGTTCTCCTATGGCGGCGGCTGGACGGCCGATACTTGCCGCAAGGTCGAAAAGTTCGTCGACACCGCCGATACATTCCATCTGCCGATTGTCTATCTCGCCGACTGCCCAGGCTTCCAGATAGGCCTGGAGGCGGAAAAAAACGGGACTATCAAGGAAGGCGTCAAGGCGATGAGTGCCATCTGGCAGACGACGACGCCATGGTGCTCCGTCATTATCCGGAACGCCTTCGGCGTTGCGGGTGCCGCACACAAGAACGGTGGTCGCTATTGCACGCGCTACGCCTGGCCATCGGGGCGTTGGGGCTCACTGCCGCTCGAGGGCGGGATCGAAGCCGCCTACCGGGCCGATATCGACGCCGCCGCCGACCCGGATGCCAAAATGGCAGAGATCGAGGATCGCCTCAATAAGCTGCGCTCACCCTTCCGTTCGGCCGAAACCTTCTGGATCGAGGAGATCGTCGATCCAAGGGATACGCGCTCGCTACTCTGCGACTTTGCCAATACGGTCGCACCTCTGCGCGAGCCCGGTTTGCGCCTCCGCATGATGCGGCCCTGAGGACCTCCTTATGGCTACGGAAACTTGGACGGGTACCTACGAGGAATTGCCGCTTGGTGCAGAAGAGTCCGCCTCGCAGTTGATCGACGGCAGCGCAATAGACGCCTTCGCCGACGCCATCAAGAGTTACAACCCGGTACATATCGATGGCGACTGGGCCCGAGCGAACACTCAATACCCGGACCGCATCGCGCATGGCGTTATGACGACGGCGCTGATGTCGCAACCACTCGTCCAGTTCTGCGAGCGTTTCAAGATAAGAACGGCGCTCCTAACCTCGACGTCGCGCTACACCAAAGCCGTCATCGTGGGCGACACGGTGACAACCACAGTGCGCCTCGCCGAGAAAATCGACGCGAAAAAACGTATCCGCTTTGAGGTAGAATCAAAGAACCAAAACGGCGAGACCGTCATGATCGGCGAGCTGCTGGAGCAGTGCCTCTGACAGAGGGTCTCCATTTATTTCGCTAAGGGGCGTGCGAAGCTCAACTCGTGGCCATCCGGGTCGGTGATATGAAAATAGCGCTCGCCCCAAGCGGCGTCCTTCGGAGATGTGTCGGGCGTATATCCGGCTTTCAGCGCCAGATTATGAACCGCATCAACATCGCCAACATGGAAGATCGCCCGCCCCCACCATGACCACTGCTTTTCCGGCGGCTGCACCGTCAGATTGACGAATCCGCTGCCCGCAAAAAAGCTGGTAAAGGATGCGTCTTCGCCACCGAATTTCAGCTCGAAGCCAAGGTCGCGATAGAACCGAACCGCCCGCGCCATGTCATGCGTAGCGAAGGTGACCGCACTGATGCCCTCAATCACCAGATCAGAACCGGTCAATCCGATACGGATGCATATTGACACCCGGATTCTGCCCGGCAATCAGCGAAGCAATCACCTCGCCCGTCTTCGGCCCCATGGTCATCCCGGTATGTCCGTGCCCGAACGCCGAATACAGATTCTCGAACCCCGGCACATCGCCGAGGAACGGCACCGAATCCGGTGACGACGGACGTGGACCCATCCATTCTTCCGTATCGTCCACGTTGAGGTCGGGAAACATCTCCTTGGCGAGCTTGGCGAAGACCCGCGCGCGGCGATAATCGGGCGCTGCATCGACACCGGAGAACTCGGCCGTTCCCGCGCACCGCACGCCCGCATTCATCGAACTCGCGACGAACTTCGCCTCAACGTTCATGATCGCATTGTTGAGTTGCACACCGGGGTTCTTGAAGACGAGATGATATCCGCGCTCGGCTTCCAAAGCGACTTTGACACCGAGGTCGGCCAGCAGCTTGCCAGACCAGGCGCCAATCGCCACGACAACTTTCTTGGCCTCGATTGTGCCCGCTTGTGTATCGATCTCCCACGCCCCGCCAGTCACCGGCCGGAGAAGGTCAATCCGGCATTGACGAAACTCGACACCCATCGATTGGGCTTTCTCCGCCAGCACCTTGCCGATGGCCCCCGGATCGAGCGCCCGTCCCTGCTCCTTGATCAGTACCGCCGCTTCGTAATTCGGAGACAACGCCGGCTCCACCTCTCGCAAGGCCTCGCCTTTCACCAGTTCCACCGGAACCTGGCGCTCCTGGCGGAGACGCCACGCGAGCTGCGACAGGTCGGCGTCTTCCTCTTTCCGGTAGACGTGAACGTATACCGAATCCTTGACCAAATCTTCGCGACCGGTCCCCGCAAGATGATGGCGATAGAGATCGACCGTCGGGCGTGTCAGGCCCATCATCGCATCGGCGATAACGTCGAGCCCCTCCGGGTTGCCCGAGCGCAGAAACTTGATCGCCCACGGCATGAACGTCGCGGCATAGCCAAGACGCAAGGCAATGGGCCCCTCCGGATCGAGGAGCCATTTAGGCACACTCTTCCACAGGCCTGGCATCGATTGTGGAACGCAGGACCAGGGCGACAGGGAGCCCGCGTTTCCATAGCTCGCCCCTTCCGCCGGTGGGTTCCGGTCGAGCATAGTAACACTAAAACCACGTTCTCGTAAGGATAACGCAGTACAAATACCAACAATTCCTGCACCTAATACGGTAACATCAGAATTATTATTTTTCATTTACTACACTCTACAAATATTATTGTGGAATAATTTGCTTTTCTTCTACAATAAATGTCCTAATCTTACCGATAATCTTTGCACCATCAGCATAGAGCGCCTTCGCTTCGGGAGTCGCACTCGACACCTTCAGGTCTTCCAGACTGTCGTACCATAGCTCTGCAATGCCGTCGACTTGATCACCCTGCGATCCAATGTCATCGCGGTAGTGTTCGTCAACGATATGGCTTTGCACGTAGCGCCGAATACCTGGAACTTTCAGCGCAAGCGGTCCGTGTACGTTCTCCCAATGATCGACAAATTCTTCGTGGGTCAACTCGGGTTTGCGGGTCAGGATCGATATGCGTCGGATCATTTCGCGGCCTCTTCCGGTTTGTCGGCATTCAAGTAACTATTATGTCCCGCCGCAGTCCCTTCCATGTTAAGTGATGATTATGCGCGTCTTTGTTTTCCTTCTTGCTCTTCTTCTCGCCCCCGTCCCGCTCCTGGCGGCGCAAAAGGAACTGGTGATCGGCATCAGCCAGTTCCCGTCGAACTTCAATCCGTTGATCAACAGCATGCTGGCGAAATCCTATATGCTGGCCCTCGCGCGGCGTCCGATCACCGTCTACGGCGGCGATTGGAAGTTGATCTGCATGCTGTGCACGGAACTGCCGGACATCGCAAAGGGAACGGCGGTCTTTGAGACGACCGCGGAGGGTAAGCCGGGCATCGCCGTGACCTTTAGTCTCGATCCCGACGCCGTATGGGGCGACGGTACGCCGATCACAACCAAGGACGTCATCTTC
>CAXGSZ010000079.1:0-8077 GCA_964012455.1 uncultured Alphaproteobacteria bacterium | reverse complement strand
GGTGGCGGCTATATTGCTGTCGAATTGACTGGTGTGTTGCACGGTCTCGGCACCAAGGTCACGCAACTGTATCGCGGTCTGCACTTCTTGCGTGGATTCGACGATGATGTGCGGTACCACCTGGCCGATGAGATGCGTAAACAAGGGATCGATCTTCGCTTCAACGCAAATGTCGCACGGATCGATAAGGACGGGGACGAGTTGGTCGTCGATTTCGAGGACGGCACCCAGATGAGAACGGACGTCGTTCTCTATGCGACGGGCCGTGCTCCGAACTCACGGGGCATCGGTCTCGAGGAAGCAGGTGTCGAACTCGGCAAGAACGGCGCGATCCAGGTGGATGAGAGTTTTCAGACATCGGTGCCTTCCATCTACGCTATCGGTGATGTAATCGACCGCGTTCAGCTGACGCCGGTGGCGTTGGAAGAAGGCATGGCGGTCGCCAATACGCTCTTCAACGAAAAATCCGGACCGGTGGACTACACCAATATCCCTACTGCGGTATTCAGCCAGCCCAACATCGGTACGGTCGGCCTGACCGAGGCACAGGCCCGGGACAAGCACGGCAAGGTCGATATCTACATTTCAGACTTCAAGGCGCTCAAACATACGCTTACCGGGCGTGACGAGCGTACCTTGATGAAGCTCATTGTGCATCCAGAGACGGATGCGGTTCTTGGCGTCCATATGGTAGGACCCGAGGCCGGAGAGATCATCCAGGGTATCGGTATTGCGCTCAAGGCGGGCGCCACCAAGGCTACCTTCGATGCTACGATCGGAATTCATCCGACATCGGCCGAAGAATTCGTCACGATGCGTGAAAAGGTCCCGGATGAAGATCGCCGCGCCGCAGAATAAATCACATGTGATGCAGTTAAGCTACTACAAAAAAAGTATTTTGCGATGCAGCAAAAACCCTTTCTGATTTATGCGGAGAGCGCGTAAACTATGGTCTGAATTGATAGGGAAGCAGCGCTGAATGCTCTATTATCCTTACGAAATTCAGCGGCTTTGGGCCGCGCCGGTCCAGTTATATGGCAGAAGGTGCGGAGGTTGCGATCAACAATCCATTCAACCCTTAGAGTTATACACCGGTGGGACGGATTGCGGGTTACGCGGTTGAACTGGTAGGGCATTTCACGCAGCGCTTCGGTAAACCGGAATGGAATATTGAGACGACCGAGATCGATGGGAAAAATCTGGCAGTCGATATCGACGTCGTGATTGCGCGAACTAGTACGTTTCAACAAACTGCTGGCGTCGCTGAAGTCCGGGAACTGTCTTGGCTAAAGAAACGCCATAAATTTGCTTCGGTGCGAAGAAACGAGCACTGACGCAAATGAACGATTCTCTTTGGATATTGAATCCGTCCGGGCAAACGAGCGCGGGTGCCTGGATCGATGACACCTTGTTGGCGCGGGTCGACGAGCGCGGAATGCGTGCTAAATGGCCGCTCGTCGCCAATTTTCCACGCCAGCGTGTCGAAGTTGTGCGAGGCATCGACCCCGCTGCTGAGGTCGCCCGGTTGTTCGAACTTCGGGGTTGGACCGACGGTCTGCCGATTGTGCCGCCGACGACTGGCCGGGTTGAAGAGATGCTGGACTATGCGCCGTTGTCGCGGGATGCGCAGGTGGGCGAACTCGATCCGCTGAAAGGATTGGCGACGGTCGAGAAGATCGCGATTAATGCGGTTATGGCCGGATGCCGGGCCGACTATTTTCCCATTATCCTCAGGGTAGTGGAAGCGTTGGCGGAACCCGAATTCAATTTGCGAGGCGTGCAGACGACGGACGAGAACGTCACACCACTGATTTTGGTTAACGGGCCCATCGCTCGGCAGATTGGCATGAATGACGGATTTGGCTGCCTTGGCCCCGGATGGCGGGCGAACGCCACGATCGGCCGTGCAATACGCCTCGTGATGCAAAATATTGGCGGCGGCTGGCCCGCGGTCGTCGCCTTCGCGGGTCTGGGTCAACCGGGTCGGTACACGCTTTGTTTTTCCGAGAATGATACACAGTCACCGTGGGATCCGCTCCATGTCGATGCCGGGTTTCAGGCGGATCAGAACGTCGTCACCGTCTTACGAGCGGAAAGCGCCATCAACGTGACGGGCGGCCTTGAAGAGGTGGCGAGCGTTATGGGGTCGGCGGCTTCCGCATTTTCATGGTTGCACGGCGGGATTGTCACCGTCGCGATATCACCGGCGACGGCAGCGGCGCTGGCGAAGAAAGGCGTCTCGAAAGAAGAAGCGCGTCAATGGCTGCACGAAAACGGCCGTATTCCCGCAGCTGCACTGGACGCACTTTGGATACGCCAGAACGTCGGCAAGGCGAAGGAATGGCCGGATTGGGCCGAGGCGGCAATCAAGGCAGGGGCGGTACCGCCGGTCGCATCGCCCGAGAACATCACCTTGGTGGTCGCGGGGGGTGATGTTCCGATCGCCCAGCAGGCCTATTTCCCGACTTGGGGTTATCCCGACTGCCGTATTATTAAAGAAATCACCTTGCCGTCCGGCTGGCGGCCGATCGAAGAGGAGACAAACTGATGAGACGACCTGGCGACCCATATGACGTGGTGGTGGTCGGCGGCGGTATGGCGGGCCTGACGGCCGCCCATCACGCGGCGTTGCGCGGAATGTCGGTGGCGTGCATTGACGAGAGCGGCCATATGGGTGGCCTCGTTATGAATGTCAGCAACATCGATGGATATCCTGCAATGGGGACAGTGTCAGGTGCCGAGCTGGCGGCGGGACAACTCGAGGCGATCCTGGAACTTGGTGTTGAGATCGTGCCGGATACGGCGACCGGTCTGTCGGTCGATGGCGATGTGAAAGTGGTTGCGACGGGGATGGGCGACCAACAAGCAAAGCATGTCGTCCTCGCCTCTGGTGCGCGACTGAAAAAACTGGGTGTTCCTGGCGAGGAAGCGTTTTTTGGTCGGGGTGTCTCGCAATGCGCGGATTGCGATGCAGGATTTTTCGTCGACCAGAAAGTCGTCGTGGTTGGCGGCGGTGACTCGGCATTGCAGGAAGCCCTGCATCTTGCGGGTTATGCAAGTGAGATCGTTTTGGTCACCCGCGGCAACGGGCTGTGCGCGCGCCAATCCTATGTTAGCTGCGCCGCGGAAAATCCGAAGTTTTCCTTCCGTTGGGAAACCGAAGTGTCGGAAGTCCTTGGTGGCGACGGGGTGGAAAAGGTGCGACTTACGCCCGCTGGCGGCGGCGATGGTGAGGACTTGGATTGTAACGGAGTCTTCGTCTTTGTCGGTCTTGAGCCGAATGTGGAGTTCCTGCCATCCGAAATCGAACGTGACGGCGGTGGTTTTGTGAAAACCGATTCATCGTTCAAGAGCGGCGTCGATGGTGTCTATGCCGTAGGTGCGGTTCGTGCCGGATATTCCGGACAACTCGCCAGTGCGGCGGGAGAAGCGGCGTCCGTCGTGGCCATGCTGCCAATGGATTAGGAGATCGCGATGTCTACATCTCGCCTTTTATTCCCTGCGGAGGGGCTCGGATAGGACAAGATCGAGCCCTTTCTCTCGGAGATGGCGATGGTAGATGCCTATGTCGTGGGTATCGAGGCCATGCCAAGGCATCAAGATGCATGCGCGACCGGACTTGACGGTTATCAATTTCGGTTCGGATGCTATTGCCGCGGTCCGCAGCGAAGGCGGTAAGACAGCAGAAATCACCGCCCAGTACTGAGAGTGTTCGCGCTAAATTACTGGTCGCTTAGGGTCCGGCGCGCTAAGTCTAAGCCATGAGCACGATAATCGAACCTGCCCGCGAAACCGAGGTCGTCGCGGAAACCGAAGTGCTGGTTCTGGGTGGTGGGCCCGCCGGCATTGCCGCGGCAACCGCCGCGGCACGGACGGGTGCCCGCACCCTCCTTCTCGAAAAATATGGCTTTCTCGGCGGTATGGGTACCGCGGCAATGGTAACCAATTTTTGCGGCCTGCACGCGAGTATCAACGGATCGGTGCAGCAGGTGGTGAGGGGTGTCGCGGATGACATCCTGGAACGGCTGGATCGGCTTGATGGATTGAGGGAACCGCACCCGGTCAAGGCAACCGGTGGTGGGCATGATATTGCGGCGCAAGCCTATGACACCTCGGCATACAAGATGGCCGCCGATGACCTCCTATTGTCGGCGGGCGTCGACATTCGGTTTCACAGCTTTGCAGTCGGCGTTGCGATGAACGGATCGTGTATCGATGCCGTGCTAGTCGAGACGAAGTCGGGCCGCAAGGCGATCAAGGCGGAAATGTGCATCGACTGCTCGGGTGATGGCGACCTGGCCTATTGGTCAGGTGCTGCATGCGAGAAGGGCAATGCCAGCGGCTTCATGGCTTATCCGACGACGATGTTCCGGGTCGCCAATGCCGATGACGAGAAAATTCATAATGAAGGTAAGCCGAATCTCACGCGACTGATCGCTGAGGCCGGAGACGATTACGATCTGCCTCGTAAGACGGGTGTTCTCGGCTCACAACCGCATGCCGGGGAATGGCGCGTGAACCTGACTCAGATCAGCCGTGATGGAGCGCCTGTCGACGGTAGTGATTGGGATGACCTCGGATATGCGGAGACCGAAGGCCGACGGCAAAGCCAGGAGTACTTCCGCTTTCTGAAAGACCGGGTGCCGGGTTTCGAGAATTCGTACCTCTTGGAGACGGCGCCGCAGATCGGTATTCGTGAGACGCGCCGTATTATCGGCGAGCATGTCCTGACCGATGACGACGTGTTGTCCTGCCGTGATTTCGAAGATTCGATTGGCTGCAATGGGTGGCCGCTCGAGCAGCACCTTCAGGGGAACGCCAAATGGACGTTCCTTGCCGGGCGGGGATATCACCAGATTCCCTACGGTACGACCTTGCCGAAAGGGGTCGACAATTTGTTAGTCGCCGGTCGATGCGCGTCGACTTCGCCGGAGGGGCAAGCGTCTCTCCGGGTTAGCGGTCCGTGCTTCGCGATGGGGCAAGCGGTCGGCACAGCGGCGGAAATGGCGCGGCGCGGCGGCGTGAAGCCGGCGGATATTGACCGTAACGCTTTGCAATCACGCCTGGTATCGGACGGCGCCTTTATTGGCGACAAACAAGTTTGAATGGACATACTCGAAAGACAGGGAGCCAGAAAATGGGCGAATTCAGTTATACCGAGCGTGAGGGCCATGTCCTCACAGTGACCCTGAACCGAACGGAGCGCATGAACGCACTTCATTCGCCGGCGCATTTTGAACTCGACAATATTTTCAATGATTTCGAGGCGGATCCCGATCTCTGGGTCTGCATCCTGACCGGTTCTGGTGACCGTGCCTTCAGCGCCGGTAACGATCTGAAGTTCCAGGCCGAAGGCGGGACGCGGGACCGCCCGAAGAGCGGTTTTGGCGGCATCACGGAGCGCTTCGATCGCACCAAGCCGATGATCGCGGCGGTGAACGGTGTTGCGATGGGCGGCGGATTCGAGTTGGCGCTCGCCTGCGATGTCATCATCGCCGCGGAGAATGCGCGTTTTGCACTCCCGGAGCCGCGGGTCGGATTGGCGGCGCTTGCGGGCGGTCTTCACCGCCTGCCGCGGGCCATTCCACAGAAGAAGGCGATGGGCATGATCCTCACTGGCCGCCATGTTCCGGCGGCGGAAGGTCTGGAAATTGGTTTCGTCACGGAACTGGTCCCCAAGGGAGAGGCATTGAGCGCTGCCAAGCGGTTCGCCGCCGAGATCGAGAAATGCTCTCCGGTCTCCATACGCACCAGCCTCGATGTGGTGCGGCGCGGCCTTGAGCATGCTTCTGTCGAAGACGCAATGTTGGCGGAGTACGAGAGTGTCACGGTGCTGCGGAACAGCGAAGACATGATCGAAGGCCCAAAGGCCTTTTCGGAGAAGCGGGACCCGAATTGGAAGGGGCGGTAGCGCGTCGCGCTAATACAGCACCTTCTCGTATTCCCGCTTGACACCCTCGTGTGATTGGGTCGGCCGGTTGCCGCCGACCTGATCCACGATCATTTGCCCGATGGTCGGCAGGGACTTGCGGTCGATCTGTACCGAGGCGTCCCAAAGGCCTGCTCGCATGATCGCCTTGGCACAGTGGAGATAGATTTCCTTCGTCTTTACCAGGATGACGGACGCCGGAAGCTTGCCTCTCATTACGAAACGCTCGCGCAATTTCGCGTCGTCGCGGAGTTCTGCGTCGCCGTTGATGCGCAGGACTTCGTCGACGCCCGGGACAAAGAAGATCGTCCCGACCGATGGATTGCCAAGAATGTTGGTCAGCGTATCCAGCCGGTTGTTGCCGGGCCGGTCGGGAATAGCGATGGTCTTATCGTCCATGACCTGAACGAAACCGGGCGCGTCACCGCGCGGCGAAATGTCGGCGATCCCATCTTCGCCCATCGTCGATATGACGAGGAACGGTGACAGCTCGATGATGCGCTTGCTGTGTGTCTCTAACTGCGGAATGACCTTCTTCGCGGCCAACTCCTTGGGCTGACGGTAGATGGTGCGCAGCTGTTCCACCGATTCGATACGCGACATGACGCGTTACCTCTTATGCTCAGAAAATCAGGACAGGTTGACTTTATTGTCGACGATGCGCTGGGTGGCGTCGAGACTTTATTTCGAAAGAGCGAGTGCCCTGTCGACCATTTCATCTCCATAGTCCCGCCTAGCCGTTTCCTCCAGCATGCGGCCATCCTCGAGGTCGCGCGCCAACTCGTCGATTCCCCGCGTCCTCGGGTCACCGAGACCACCGCCTCCGGGTGTCTCCATTCGGACGGTTTCACCGGCCTCCAGTATCAGCAGCCTTTGCTTTGGCGACATTTCTTCCTCGCGATTGGTGCCGTGGTTGCGCACGATCCGGCAATTGCCGCCGGGTTTGCCACCGTCATACCCTTCTGCTGCCGTAATGTAGCTGTCGGCACGGCCAGAGAACGTTGTACCATCTTCCAGCATTCGAACGTCGCGGGCGACGCCCATACCGCCGCGGTGCCGCCCCGCGCCGCCGGAATCGACGACCAGCGCGTATTCCTCGACCATCAACGGATATTCATGCTCAACGGCTTCCGCCGGCATGTTGAGAGAGTTCGTGATATGGCAATGCGCCCCGTCCATACCATCCAGGGCGTCGCCGGCGCCGTTCCCGCCCGCAAGGGTCTCCAGGTAGACGTAGGTACCGTCATGTTTTTTCGAGTTTCCGGAAAACACCATTGCGCCGAGAACGTCATGGCAGGACGCCATAGCGTTCTCCGGCGGCAAGAGGCCTGCGAACGCGCCAAAGATGGCCCCCGACAGTTTCTGGCACGTCGTCGTGCGCGCACCAACCGCTGCCGGATATCGAGGATTGACGATGGTGCCTTCGGGCGCAGTGAAATCGATGGCATCGAACAGCCCGCTGTTCGCCGGGAGTTCCGGGTCGAGCAATGCCTTGATCGTATAGGCTACCGTCGCCATCACCCCGGTTGGCATGATGTTGTATCCGCCGCGTGATTGCGGGCCGGAGCCCGTGAAATCGAGATGCATATGATCACCTTCGACGGTCACCGTGGCGGCCAGCGGCAACTTGTCTCCACCAAACCCGTCATCGTCCATCCAGGTCGTGAAGCTGTGCGATCCGTCCTTTAGTTCCTCGATGCGCGATTTGAGGCGCCGGGCAGTGTAGATGAGCAGGTCGTCGACCGCCCGGTCGATGGCGTCACCGCCCATACGTTCGACCAGCGCCAGGACCTGTTCCGACCCCAGTTCATTGGTCGCGATCTGCACTTTGAGGTCGAGCAGCCGGTCTTCCGGCTCACGGGTGTTCTGGATGATGAGTTGCATCACCCCATTATCCAATTCCCCTTCGCGCACCATCTTGACTGGTGGAATCCGAATTCCCTCCTCAAAAATGCTGGCTGCGCTCGGGCTGATCGAACCAGGTACGACACCGCCAACGTCGGAATGGTGACCAAGATTAGCTGCGAAGAACTTGATTTTGCCGTCATGGAAAATGGGCGTAATGATTGAAATGTCCGGCAAGTGGGTGCCGCCGGCGAGATACGCATCGTTGCAGACGAAAGCGTCCCCCGGTTTGATTGCGTTCAG
>CAXGSZ010000078.1:0-8149 GCA_964012455.1 uncultured Alphaproteobacteria bacterium | reverse complement strand
TTCTGCTTGGGCGTAGTGGCGAAGATCGCTGTCGCGTATTTATAGCCCCGGTCGCAAAATTGGCCTCAGTCATCCGTGGGGTCGACAAAGCGCCAAAAGACGTCCGGTAATTGTTTATAGCTGATCTTCTTGGGGTCGAAATTTATCGCAATGACTTCCAAATGGCCGGAGTTTTTTGTCGGTCACGTCTTTGTGGGTCGGATCCTTGAGATGTTCGCCCGCACAACCGTAAATCGTCTCGAGGACAACAGGCACGTGCTCGAAATCGGATTAGACACAGCAGAAACACCCGCCGGCGCCGATCACGAAAGCAAGCGGCAGTTTCGTAAATTACTGCTTATGCTGAGACTGCTCGTTGGTTCGCTTTAGGGATTGCTCTTCATATCTTTCGACGAAAGTATAAACCCGCTCGTTCAAGTTGAATTTACCGGTTTGTGTGGTGGCGCTATCATTTCACATCGGAACCGAGACGGGAGGAAAACTATGCCGGACAATCAATTTTCAGGAAGCAACGCTCCCTGGCGCTGGCCGGAGGAAAAATGGCGCGGTATCGTCAACAAGGTACGTGCGGGTCGTTCACTGAAGCCAAAAGCATGGAAAGGTGGTGCTAAAGTTGCAGTCGCGCTTTCGTTCGATTCCGATCATGAATCTAGTACATTGCGGTTTGGTGAGTCGTCACCTGGGAAACTCTCGCAGGGTGAATACGGGAGCCGCGTATCACTGCGGCGCATTAAAGAGATGCTGGCGCGGCATGACATCAAGGCGAGTTTTTTTGTGCCGGCGGTCGTCGCCGAACTGCATCCGGAGGAGCAACGATCGCTTGTCGATGAGGGCCACGAAGTCGGTATCCATGGCTGGATCCACGAGTTCAACAGCGATCTGACGGAGATTGAGGAGCGCGATATCATGAACCGCGCGGCCGATACGCTGGAGCGGATTTCCGGCAAACGTCCGGTCGGCTTGCGCACTCCATCATGGGACTTTTCGCCTCACACACTGCAGATCTGCCGTGAAATGGGCCTGCTGTATGACTCATCCCTGATGGCCGATGACGAACCGTACGAGCTCCTCGAAAATGGAGAGCCAACGGGGCTTGTCGAACTGCCGGTCGAGTGGATCAAGGACGATGCGCCGTATATGAATATGGACCGGAGGGGCGTTGTCAGGCCCCATACTTCACCTTTCGATGTTCTCGAAATCTTCAAGGCGGAATTCGATGGAGCCTACGCGGAGGAGGGGTTGTTTCTTGTGACCATGCACCCGCACATCATTGGGCACCGTTCGCGCATGCGCATCCTCGAAGGATTGATAGATCACATCAAAGGGCACGACGGCGTCTGGTTCGGGACCCATGAAGAGGTTGCGCGGTATTCTCTAGAGAATGCGTGACGACATGCCGAGACATGTGGTCAAAAGTGATTTGGGCGAGAGGGGCCCCCGACGTGAATTGGCCTAAGCCTTAGTGGGTGGGGGGCGAATGCATAGGCTCACGGCGATACCGATGACGGCCATTATGATTCCGAGGATACTGGCGAGGACATAGTCGCCGGAACGGTCGAACAGCCAACCCGCACCCCAAGGGCTTATAAGCCCGGCCAAGCCCCATGCAGTGACTAATATTCCAAGGTTGCGTCCGTAACGTTGAATGCCGAAAAAGATCGACACGGCGGACGGGTAAGTTCCCGATGCGATGCCGTAACTGAGCCCCACCAATGCAACGGAGATGAGGCCGGCTGTTGCACTCGGGATAAGTATCAGGATGAGGAAGCCAATCAATGCGGCCAAATGTGCGCTGGTGGCGACCCGGCCGGGTGCAAAATGGTCGCAGGCCCATCCCGCCGCGAAACGCCCGCCCGCGTTGCCGACGTTGACGAGAACGGCGCCGGCCATCGCCATGGTTACGGTGCCGCCGCGGCTCGACAGTATCCCAGCCGCATGTCCGATCGCGAGGACGCCGCCCGCCGCGGCCAGGAAGAAACCGAACCAGAGCAAGGGAAACAGAATACGTGGCGAGGGCGGGGTGTCTCCGTCGATCCGGGGGGTGGCTTCGAAGCGAATGCCCGACCGGCAGATAAGAACGGCGGTGATCAAACCACCCGCCGCAAACAATGCGGCCGTTCCGATGAAAATACTGCGGGGTCCGATGGTCTCGATTATAGTACCGAATACTAGCGAGAACCCGATTGCGCCGGTGGGAAACACCCCTATGCCCAAGCCGTTTGCCAGGCCACGCCGATCGGCAAGTGCCCGATTTATGAGTTGCAGGGTGACGCTGTATCCGAACCCTGAGCCGAAACCAACAAGCCCTCCGTAACTAAATGTAAGCATCATTGCGGTGTCCGCGGCGGCGGATAAGAGTAGTCCACTCACACATAGGATAGTTGCGACAATCGGTAGCAGCGGGGTCGGGATCCGAGCGTTCGCCAATGGTGCGCAAACGAGACCTGCTGTTAGCCCGAAGATCGCCACGCCAAAGACCG
The DNA here is from genome assembly GCA_964012455.1 of uncultured Alphaproteobacteria bacterium. Taxonomy (GTDB): domain Bacteria; phylum Pseudomonadota; class Alphaproteobacteria; order UBA8366; family UBA8366; genus UBA6544. The sequence continues at coordinate 5,669 of CAXGSZ010000078.1, read as the reverse complement.
TGCTGATTTCTGACCGGGGGACACCCAGCTCGGCTTCTAGTGGCGCCAAGAAGACGCTCCAAGCGTAGAAAGAACCGAGCATCGGATTAAACAGCAGTACCGCCGCGATGGCGGGGCCGGCTCGCGTTTTGGATAGACCGGTCATGAACTCGTGCAACGCAAATCTCTTCTTTCCCAGCGAGAGCGTATAATTCTGGAACGAATTTTTATCGATAGCTTTTGTGTTGGCGCTATAACTTTTCCAGAGCAAAGACTGACATTTCGTTCGCTGCAGGGCGGCGATCCGGAATTTCTGCCAGAGTGCCGCATACGGATTACCAGGGCGACCGAGAGCCTCAGGCGCTAATTCCGGGGCAATACGTCGCATGCCTCGGAATGACGATATTGCTTTCTCAATAGAACATCTTTGTATCTCCTAATGAAAAATCGCGAAACGAGCCCATCCACCTAGAGATTGCGGTAATATATTACCTCAGTCCGGCCCGTACGGGAGGATTGGGCGCAAGGCAGTTTGACATCTTTGTTAACCATTCGAAGAACATTTGGGGACCGTAGCATAAAGTAGACAAAATGTCTACATATGCTAAAGAGCCATCGGCCTTCGACAGGCTCAGGGCGACGGAATTGTACGTTGGTGGCTGATCGGCGCCGTGTCGGCTATGCGACCGGCCTAGCAACATTCACCGTGACATTGTTCATAAAAAGGCGCTGTCGAAAGGAACGCCGACCATGGCGATGTCCAGAGAAGCCGGGTCTTCGACATACGGCACCCGCATGAAGGTGGGGATGCCCGTATAACGTGGATAGAGCGAGTGGTCCTGCGGCCGGAGGATCGAAACGTCGCTCATGCTCTTGCCCCCCTGGTGCAGCTCGATAAAGTTTGGTTTCGTCCTGAAACGAGTCTAAATCACTAAAAAACGTTTCTCTAACCGTCGCAGCGAGCTAACCGTGTCGCGATATTCCATATTCAGCTTGATGAAAAACGCGGCCACTAGCCACAAGCGCTGGGAACGTGCATGGCGCGATCCGGAACCGAAGGCGGAATACGATGTGGTGATCGTTGGCGGCGGTGGTCATGGCCTGGCGACTGCGTACTACCTGGCGAAACTGCACGGTGTGACCAATGTCGCGGTGCTCGAGAAGGGTTACCTCGGCGGCGGCAATACAGGACGCAATACAACGATTGTGCGCTCAAACTATATGGCGCCCGGCAATACACTGTTCTACGAGAAGTCGATGCGGCTCTGGGAAGGTCTGTCTCAGGATCTGAATTTCAACGTGATGATGTCGCAACGTGGGCAGCTGAATCTTGGACATTCGGATACGCAGATGACGGTGCTGAAGAAGCGCGGCAATACGATGCGCGCGAACGGGATTGATGCCGACATCCTGACGCGCGAGCAGGTCCGCCGGATTGCCCCCTATTTCGACTATTCGCCAAACGCCCGTTTTCCGATCCAAGGCGCGCTCTGGCAGGACCGGGCCGGGATAGCGCGGCACGATGCTGTTGCATGGGGCTACGCGCGGGGCGCAGACAGTCATGGTGTCGACTTGATCCAGAATTGTGAGGTGACCGGATTTGTGAAAGAGGGTGACCGGGTCATCGGTGTCGAGACGACGCGGGGCCGCATTCGGGCTAACAAGGTTGCGACGGCAGTAGCTGGTCATACGGGCCATCTTGCGGAGAAGGCGGGGCTCACGCTCCCCATCGAGACGCATGTCCTCCAGGCCTTCGTGTCCGAACCGATCAAACCGATGGTCGACATCGTGGTCTCCTGTGGCGCCATGCACTTCTACCTGAGTCAGTCTGACAAGGGGACTTTGGTCTTCGGCGGCGACCTCGACGGATACAACACCTATGCGCAGCGCGGAAACCTGCCGCTGATCGATCATGTTATGGCGGCGGGGGTTTCGCTGATGCCGTCGCTCTCACGACTCCGCTTCCATCGGCACTGGGGTGGCGTCATGGACATGACGATGGACGGTAGTCCCATCATCTGCAAATCGCCGATACCGGGGCTCTTCATCAACGGCGGTTGGTGCTACGGCGGGTTCAAGGCGACACCCGCATCCGGTTGGTGCTTTGCCCATACGATTGCACAAGACCGACCGCACGACCTGAATGCGCGTTTCACCATCGAACGTTTCTCAAGCGGCCACCTCATTGAGGAGAAGGGTGCCGGCCCCTTCCCCTGGGCGCAATAGGAGCGGGCGATGATCCGGATTGACTGTCCCTTTTGCGGCCCGCGCGACCACGGTGAATTCACCTATGCGGGCGATGCCACCAAGGTGCGCCCGGCGCACGGGTCGACCGATATGGAGGCGTGGCTCGACTACGTCTATTTCCGCGACAACCCGAAGGGTGTTCATAAGGAACTGTGGCATCACGCACACGGCTGTCGGCAGTGGCTCGTCGTTGAGCGCGACACGACAACGCATGATGTCCTGAGCGTAGCCTTTGCGAAGCTTTCGAAAAGCGGAGGTGGTTGAGATGGCGCGGCAGATCAACCGAACGGCAGGCGGCGGGGAGATAGACCGCGGGCAAACTATCCGCTTTACGTTCGATGGAAAGCAATACGAAGGCTTTGCTGGTGATACGTTGGCCTCGGCGCTCTTGGCGAACGGCGTTCGCCTCTACGGGCGCAGTTTTAAGTATCACCGTCCGCGCGGCCTCGTTGCGGCGGGGTCCGAGGAGCCAAATGCGCTGGTCACGATGCGGTCGGGCGCGCGACGCGAACCGAATATTCCAGCGACGATGATTGAGATTTACGAAGGGCTCGTCGCCGAGAGTCAGAACCGCTGGCCGTCGCTCTCGCTCGACGTGATGGGCGTGAACAACCTGTTGTCGCCGATATTCGTCGCCGGTTTTTACTATAAAACCTTCATGTGGCCGGCATCATTATGGGAGCCGGTTTACGAGAGGCTGATCCGGCGCGCGGCGGGAATGGGGATCGCACCCGACCAGCCGGATCCGGATCGCTATGAGCGGGCGCATGCGTTTTGCGATGTCCTCGTCATTGGTGGTGGTCCGGTGGGCATACAGGCGGCACTTAAGGCGGGTGAGGCCGGAGAAAGGGTGCTGCTGGTTGAACAGATGCCATGGCTTGGCGGGAGTATTGAAAAGCTGACAACTGATGCCGATACCCTGGCCGAAATGGGCAATGTGACCGTCATGACCCGGACGACGGCTTTCGGGCAATACGATGGCAACTGCTTTGCCCTCGTCGAACGTGTGGCCGACCATGTGTCGGTGCCGCCGGAGGGGCAACCACGGCAGCGTTCCTGGGTCGCACGTGCCAAGCGCGTCGTGTTTGCGACTGGGGCGCATGAACGACCGCTCGTCTTCCGTAACAATGATTTACCGGGTGTCATGCTCGCATCGGCGGCGCGGGATTACGTTAACCGTTTCGCCGTTCGTCCTGGTCGAAATGCTGTCGTCTTTACCAATAACGACAGCGCCTATGAGGTGACGCTCAATCTATCTGCGGCAGGCGTGGATGTCTCTTTGCTCGTCGACGCACGCGCCGCGATACCTGAAAAGCTTGCGGCAAAAGTGCGGGAGGCGGGCATCGAAATCCTCGCCGGGGCTGTCGTGACGCGCGCGAAGGGTTTTGGGAAATTGCGAGCGGTCGATGTCGCTGGTCTCTCGTCTGACGGCAAGTCGGTTGTCGCGCCGAAGCGTAAGGTCGTATGCGATCTGCTGGCGATGTCGGGCGGCTGGTCGCCGGTCGTGCATCTCATGTGTCACAAGGGTGGTCGGCCCAGCTACGATCCTGCGAGGCTTGCTTTTCTGCCGGGTGACTTGTTGGGTCTGAACCAAAGCGCTGTCGGTGGGTGCGCCGGGGATTGGACGGATGAGGTGCCGCCGCGCGAACTTTGGAAAATACCGCAGCCGGACGGGGGCGTCGGCAAGGCATTCCTCGATTTCCAGAACGACGTTTCGACGAAAGATGTGGAGCTGGCACATCGTGAGGGATATGTCTCGGTCGAGCATCTGAAACGCTACACGATGCTCGGCATGGCTACGGATCAGGGTAAGACGGCCAATATCTTGGGGCTTGCCTTGATGGCGGAAGCCCGTGGTGTGTCCATTCCCGAAGTAGGCACGACGACCTTCCGGCCGCCATATACGCCGACGGCGCTCGGCGCGGTAGCGGCCGGTGAGGTTGGCCGCAACTTCGTGCCGGAGCGCTTTTCGCCCATGCAGGACTGGCACGAAGAGCATGGCGCCGTCATGGTCGAAGCCGGTCTTTGGATGCGCCCCCGTTACTATCCCAAAGACGGAGAGGACATCCACGCCGCCTATCGACGTGAAGCGAAAGCGGTGCGCGAAGCGGTCGGCATCGTCGACGTGACCAGCCTCGGCAAGATCGACGTTCAAGGCCCCGATGCAACGAAATTTCTTGAGCGCGTCTATGCGAACAATTTCGCGACCCTGAAGGTCGGCCGCGCGCGTTATGGCGTGATGTTGCGCGATGACGGCGTCGTCTATGACGACGGTACCACGTCGCGGATTGCCGAGAACCACTACTTCATGACCACGACGACCGCGAATGCCGGACCGGTCATGGCGTTCATGGAGAAGCTTCTACAGGTTGATTGGCCCGAACTACGTGTGCACCTCACTTCGGTTAGCGACCAGTGGGCGGGTATTGCTGTCGCTGGCCCGAAGAGCCGCGAACTCCTGGCCGCGCTCGGCACCGATATTGATATGTCGAACGATGCGCTTCCCTTTATGGGGGTCGTGGATGGCACGTTGGATGGCGCGCCGGTGCGTATCTTCCGGATCAGTTTTTCGGGTGAACTTGCCTATGAGATCTACACTACCTCCGAATACGGACACGCCCTTTGGGAGCGGGCCTGGGAGGCGGGTCAGACCTTTGGTGTTGTTCCGTATGGCACCGAAGCGATGGCGGCTCTGCGCATCGAGAAAGGCCATGTCGCGGGGCCGGAGCTCGACGGATTGACGACGATGGACGATCTCGGCCTCGGCCGCATGGCGAGCAAGAAGAAGCATTTCGTCGGCGGCGTGCTCATGCATCGCCCGGCACTCCTTGAGGCGGACCGACCAAAACTGGTGGGGCTTATACCCGTCGACAGATCGCTCAATCTAAAGTCGGGCGCGCTGATCCGCGAGGCACCTTTCCATCCGCATGATCGACCCGTGGGCGACGTTGCTTCGTTCGATGAGTTGACGGAAACGCCGGAAGCGGCCGGTCTCCTCGGGCATATTACGTCGGTCTCGTATAGCCCGGAACTTGGTCACTACGTGGGACTGGCCTTGGTGGCCAACGGTGCTGAGCGTCAGGGGAGCCTCATGTACGCCTGCCACGCGGTAAAAGGCGAAAACATAGAGGTTGAGGTGGTGAGCCCCCATTTCGTCGATCCGGACGGGGAGCGGTTGCGTGGTTGAGGCGCGTTCACAAATTGCGGGTCGGGTCAAATTGGGGCGCTACGGTGCGGGTGAGACCCCGCAGGTAACACTTTCCGAGGTGCGGGGCTGGCGGATCGTACAGGCCGCCGGCTGGCCGGATACGTTCGATGTCGTCGCGCGCCAGATCGCTGAGGTAGCCGGCGGCACGGTGCCGGGCACGTTCGGGATCGCGGCTGTCGCGGATACGGTGACGGCGATCTGGGCCGGGGCGGAACGGCTCTGGTTCACGGCCAAC
>CAXGSZ010000077.1:0-8167 GCA_964012455.1 uncultured Alphaproteobacteria bacterium | reverse complement strand
ACATCTTTACCCTGGAGCTTCCCGGCGGCGGAGGGTTCGGCGACGTTAAGTTACGGGCAGAAGATTTGTCGGACGATTCCGGTAGCAGAATTCAGGAATAGCCTTCGGCGGCACCGCACGCCAACAAAGCAGACGAAATCTGACTCTTTGAAAAGAATGGTGGGTCCGACAAGACTTGAACTTGTGACCTCCGCCATGTCAAGACGGCGCTCTAGCCAGCTGAGCTACGGACCCATCGGTAAGGTCGCGCGGAGATAGCACCAAACCGAGAGTGGTACAAGTCCCGTGGTCGGCCTGACTTCGTCGGTATTGCGGACATATTACTGTCCTGTGAACGCAAGGAGTCCGCCATGTCTATCGCCGCGATACAGTGTTGTTACACCCTCGGTGCCAAGGTCAGGGGCGCCTATCTATGACATTCGCTCGACGAAACCGCCGTCGACACACTAAAGCGTCTTTGGGCAGAGAACCTCGTCATGGTGTTCCGCGATCAGACCCTTTCATATCTGGATCTGATCCATTTCAGCCGCCAGTTTGGCGAATGTTATCGCGCTACGATCGGCGACGCCGCGCTCAACGGGGACATCCCGCGGGAAGAACCATCGTCTTCAACGTCAAGAAGAATGGCGAACCACTCGGTTTCCTCGGCACTGGCGAATGAATTTGGCATCCCGATATGTCGTACAATCCAGAACCATCCATCGCGAGTAGTCTCTACGCGATCGAAGTCGCCCAAGGCCCTGGCGGCGAGACAAGTTACCTCAAAATGGATGACGCGTTTGAAACACTCCCCACCGAACTACTAGCCAGAATCGAGGAACGCAGCGCCACCCACGATTCCTCATATTACAGTGCCGGTACACCGCGGACCGGTTCGCAGATACAGAAGTCAGGCAAATCATCGCCGTGATCGGCGATAGCGAATATACCGCCTCGATAAAGCTGCATGAAAACGCGGATTCCGCATGATTGGCGCACTCCGCAGTACCCGCTTCAAGTTCGGCCGCTGGGTCGACACAGTCCTCTAGCAACGCGCAATAAATTGCGACGATGAAACAATTCGGGATGTCTGACTGAACCTTGGCACAAGGCCTGCATCATCTTGCCCAAGTGGAGGATTGAACTGTGTCGAGCGCGACCCAAATCTGGTCGATCTGGTTTGCAGTGGCCCTGATGACGGTTGCGGCGTGGGGTCCCCCTGCGTCCGCAAAAGGCACAATTTCCAACGATTTATGCGAACGCTCCGTGTTCCACGAAGAGCGCGCTCAACGCATCCCGGCGCGCTTGCTACATGCAATCTCGATTGCCGAATCCGGTCGGTGGAATAAGGCGCGCAAGGAAAATGCTGCCTGGCCATGGACGGTCACTTCCGGTGGCAAGGGCCAGTATTACCCCACCAAGATTGCGGCCATCCGCGCGGTCCAGCGCCTGCAACGCCAAGGGGTCCGGAATATCGATGTCGGTTGCATGCAGGTGAACCTCAGATATCACCCAAAAGCGTTCAAATCCCTCGACGAAGCATTTGATCCGACGGCCAACGCACGTTACGCGGGGCGTTTTCTCACAAAGTTACACCAGGAAAAACGCTCTTGGGTGCAGGCCGTGAAACACTATCACTCGGCAACCCGTTCGCTACACATGCGGTACCGCGCGAAGGTATACAAGATTTGGCGCGCAGAACGACGCAAGGCCCGCGACGAGCGGAATGCAAAACAACGCGAGAACCGTCGGCGCAACGCCGCGCGATACTCGCGGGCGGATCGCATTCTGGCTCAGAACAGCGTTTCGGCGAAGCGGCTCGATTGGCTCGATCGCACGACCCGGCGGTTGTTCGATAAGTAGGCTGACTAGATTACGCCCTTGTCCTTGAGCGCCGCGATTTCATCCTCGGACAACCCGAGCAAACCACCAAAGACCGCATCAATGCCGTCGCCCAACGGCGGCCCCACATGTTTGACCCGTCCTGGTGTCTTCGAGAGCTTGGGAATGACGCCTGGTATGACGATCTCGCCGGCCACCAGATCGGTAAAGCGAAGAAAATTTTCTCGCGCCTCGAATTGTGGGTCTTCGAAGATATCCGCAACGGAGTTGATCGCCCCACACGGCACATCACCATCCGTACACTTCTGAAGCACTTCGGATTGCTTGTAGCTGCGGGTAAATTCCGTCACCAGACCATCGACGGTCACGCGGGCGGAGATACGCTGTGCCGTCGTCTGGTACATATCTTCTCCTGCAAGCTCGGGGCTTCCCATTACCTTTGAGAGGCGTTTGAACATGCGGTCTGAGGTGCAGGCGATCGACACCCACTTATCGTCCCCGGTCTGGAAATGCCCGTGCGGGCACGCGAGCTTAGTGCCCATCCCCTCTCGCTGGCGGACAGTCCCTTCCTTGGCGTAGGCCGGAACCAACTCGTCGAGAAACCGAAAGATCGACTCGTACAGCGCCATGTCGATAACCTGCCCCTCACCGGTTCTGTCCCGGCTCTTGAGCGCGATCAGAATACCCAGAGCTCCATAAAGGCCCGACGTATAGTCGGCGAGAGACGTCGAGCCCGGCGTCACAGGCGGACCGTCCGGCATACCAGCCAGATAGGTCAATCCGCCGAAAGCCTGCGCAATGCGCGCAAATCCGGGGCGCTGCTTGTAGGGGCCTGTCTGTCCGTAACCGGAGACCCTCAACAACACCAACTTAGGATTGATCCTATTCAAAACATTCCATCCGAGCCCCCATCGCTCGAGCGTGCCGGGCCGGAAGTTTTCGCACATTACATCGGAGACCGCGACGAGCCGCTTCAGAATGTCGACACCCTCAGGCGTCCGCAGGTCCAGCGTCACTGAAGTCTTGTTCCGCGATTCCGTCATCCAGGCGAGCGTGTCACCGTCCCGAGCCGTCTTGGTCCCATAGTGACGCCATGGATCGCCACCTTTCGGATTCTCGACCTTGATCACCTCCGCACCGAATTCCGAAAGGATCGTCGACGCGAACGGGGCCGCGATGAATGTCGCAACATCAAGGATACGAATGCCTTCAAGCGGCAGAGTCGACGCGCCTTCGGCCATGTCACCAGTCCCCGTGCTTTATTTCGGTTACTTGATATAGAGGGGTCTACTGCGGTGGACAGCGGGTCTGCGGAATGCTGCCCTATCGATCTAAATTATCCCCACAAAGCCGCTTTCGGCGGATGCACGCGTCCCTCATTGTCGTAAAGCAGGCCGTTCTCACGGTCCTCTGCCAATAGTAGCGGGCCGTCAAGGTCGACGACGACGGCGCCTTGAGCGACCAACACACCGGGTGCCATGGAAAGTGACGTTGCGACCATGCAGCCGACCATTACCTGCATGCCCGCGTCGAGCGCTGATTGGCGTAATTTGAGCGCTTCGGTTAGCCCGCCGGATTTGTCGAGTTTGATGTTGATGACATCGTAGCGGCTTTTGAGGCGCTCCAGATCCGCACTCGTGTGACAAGATTCGTCAGCGCAAAAGGGTAGCGGATGCGCAAGGTCCGCAAGCGCGGCATCAGCGGCAGCGGGCAACGGCTGCTCGACGAGTTGCACCTGAAGCGTTTTCAGTTCCGTCGCGAAGCGGTCCACCATACCCGGCTCCCAGCCTTCGTTGGCATCGACGATGATTGGTGTCTCCGGCAACACGGCTCGCACTGCGCGCACGCGGTCTAGATCGCCCTCGCCGATCAGCTTCATCTTGATCAAGGGACGATGGGCATTCCTCTTCGCCGCTGCCGCCATTTCCTCGGGCGACGCAACGCTGAGGGTAAAGGCTGTCGTTACGGGTTCCGGTTCCGGCAAGCCGGCCAGCTCCCATACGCGCTTCCCCGCGCGCTTCGCTTCAAGATCCCAGAACGCGCAATCCAGCGCATTACGAGCCGCTCCGGGCGCCATCGCTTCCTGCAGCGCGACCCGGTCCATATAGCCGGCCTCAATAACCTCCCGCAGAACTTCAACCTCGGAGATCGAACTTTCCTGGGTTTCGTCATAGCGCGGATTGGGTTGGCCTTCACCGCATCCAACGATACCGTCCTGCTCGAGTGAGCAGACGATCACCGGGGTTTCAGTACGGCTACCACGAGAAATTGTGAATACCTCACGCAGCGGCCAGGTCTCAGCATATACCCCGAGTTTCGGCATATCCTAGAGCGCGTCGACGAGGACGCCGACGCCGTGTTTCACAGGGTCGACCGCAGGTAGACCGGTTTCATCGCGAGCCCGCTGCAGTTCGGCCTCGGCCTCCGCGTCAGAGAGTTTCGACGTGTTGATCGCACAACCAATGCATCGCACGTCCGGATTGGTCACGCGGGCGGCCTCCTTGGTCGTCTCGATAACTTCGGAAAGACTACGCACCGGAATTGCCGGCGTCCCCCGCATGTGCGGCCGTCCTGGGTCATGGCAAACGACTAGTACATCCGGCTGGGAACCATGGATCAGGCCGAGCGTGACACCGGCATAACCCGCATGAAAAATCGAACCTTGCCCCTCGACAAGATCCCAATGGTCAGGGTCGTTCTCCGGGCACAGCCATTCGACCGAGCCGGAAATGAAATCCGATACGACAGCGTCAATGGCAACGCCGTTCCCGGCGATGAAAATGCCAGTCTGCCCGGTAGCCCGGAAATCCGCTTTCATGCCGCGATCCCTCATCTCCTTCTCCAGGGTGAGCGCCGTGAACATTTTGCCGCACGAGGTATCAGTTCCAACTGTCAGCAGGCGCATGCCAGACCGTTTGTGGCCACGGCCAATATCGAACGTTTGGTTTGTGTGCCGCACGTCAAACAGTTGCCTTCCCACGCCCGCGGCCTTGTCGGAGAGACCCGGAACGTCATTGAGCTTGGCGTGCATGCCGCTCGCGATGTCCATACCGTTGTCGATGGCTGAATGCATTGTCTCAACCCAGGAATCCGCAAAAAATCCACCCTGGTTCGTGACGCCGACGATGAGCGTTTTGATCCCTGCCGCTGCGGCTTCCGGGACAGTCATATCGGGCAAGCCAAGGTCCGCCCTGCACCCTTTGAGCCTTAGCTGGCCAAGACACCAATCAGGCCGCCAATGGGCTACTCCGCTCGCCGTCTTGGCGGCAAGCTGATCCGGTACGTCACCGATGAACATCAGGTACGGATTCTTGATTTCCATCACGTTTTACTCCCCGTGGTGGCCGTTTTTCGTTTTGAGCCGTGTTTTCCGAGCCCGCTGAAAGCGTCATAAAGGATAGAAAGTGCACGGTCCACCTCTTCACACGTGCTGGTCATTGGCGGCATCAGACGGATGAAATTCTTGAGCTCCCGCACGCCGCGGACCTGGAAAATCAACCCCTTATCGAGCGCGTAGTCGTAAACGGCCTGCGTTTCCTCGTTTGCCGGCGCCTTGGCCGCGCGGCCCTTGACGAATTCGATACCCAGCAGCACGCCGCGCCCCCGAATATCGCCGATCCATTCGAACTCCTTCGCCATCTTGCGGAAAGCGAACTTAATGCGGCGCTCGATCTGCGCGGCTTTTCCGGGCATATCCTCTTCGACCACGATATCGAGGCTTTCCTCGCCGGCAGCACACAGCAGCGGACCGGTCGCATGGCTACGGGTCGCGAAATAGCCGCGCCCGACCGCACGCTTCGCAACATCCGCCATTGTACAGACAGCACTGATCGGCAGGCCCCCGCCAAAATGCTTCGAGATCGCAATTATATCCAGTTTCAGGTTTTCCTCATGTTGAAAGCCAAAAGGCTTACCAGTCTTACCAAGGCCGGTCTGCGCTTCAGCCATGATGAGATTTATCCCGCGCTTCTCGCACTCTTACTTGACCCGAGTGAAGTAGCCCTGCGGCGGCACGATGATCCCACCCGCCGAAAGCACCGGTTCGGCAATAAACCGCGAACGTATCCATCGTCTCACGAATTCGCTTGACCATGCGGGGATGCTGATGGCCGAGCGCTGCCCCCATCTGCCCCAACTGGAAATCAAGATACGCCTTACCGTCCGTATCCCAGACCGTACGCCCCTCACTCCGCGCGATCACCGGCCGGTTTTCGAGACCGCCCATATAGGACGTTCCTTCGGTCGGGAACATGTACAGCTCGACGATCCGCTTAACCTGTTTCTTTTCCATGCCCCGACATCCCTTGCAGTACCTAAGTGATACTGGCGCGCGAGACTGAGCATTAAAGACGTTTAATATTCTGCCTGAACTTCCTGCTCCTCACGGTAGATGCGGGCTTCTTCGATTAGCCAGTCGCGGATGGCCCTGATCTTTGGGCGTTTGATCGGATTTTCGGGCTAGACTATCCAGTAGCCGAAGTCGGAATGCAGCGCTAAATCGAACGGGCAGACCAATCGGCCCGCGGCGTGGTCATCGGAGATCAAGGTCGTCCGTCCGACGGCACCCCCTAATCCTTCGACGCCGATGCCCTGTGCGCCGGTGGCTTTGTCGAAGCACCACCACCACCCATGGGACGGATCTACATCCGTGACGCCCCACCGCCTTCAGCCATATTCCCACATAACACGAGAGCGCGCTTTATTCGGCGGCGCGCAACGAATCCTGATTGTCCAAAAACCAGCGATATGTATCCGCCAATCCACCGCGCAACGTGACCCTCGGCTTCCAGCCCAATGCCTGCAGGCGTCCGATATCCAGCATTTTTTGCGGCGTGCCGTCTGGCTTGGATGTATCGAATTCTAACGCACCCTCGTATCCGACAACCTCGCGAACAAGCTCGGCCAATTCGCGAATGGTCACATCATGACCGACGCCGACATTGATGGTTGCGTCCTCACTGAACTTCTGCATCAGAAAAACTGAAGCATCCGCAAGGTCGTCGACGTGCAGGAATTCCCTTCGGGGTGTTCCTGTCCCCCAAACGTCCATCGCCGACGCATTGGACAGTTTCGCGTCGTGAGCCTTTCGCATCAACGCCGGAATCACATGGCTGCTTTCCAGATCGAAGTTGTCACCCGGGCCATAGAGATTTGTGGGCATCAAAGAGATCGCGTCAAAACCGTATTGCCGACGGTAATTCTCACACAGCTTCAGGCCGGCAATCTTAGCAATTGCATACGGTTCGTTGGTCGGCTCCAACTCACCCGTCAATAGCGCCGATTCAACAATCGGCTGGGATGCCATTTTCGGATAGATGCAAGAAGAGCCGAGAAACAAAAGTTTCTTCGCGCCGCTGCGCCACGCCGCCTCGATCACATTCGCGGCGATCATCATATTCTGGTAAATAAATTCGGCACGGTGGGTGTCGTTGGCATGAATGCCGCCCACCTTTGCCGCCGCAAGAAATACAAACTCGGGACGCTCGCTCTCAAAAAACGCCTCGACCTCCACTTGGCGGATCAGGTCGAGCTCCGCACGCGACCTTTCGATCAAATTGTCATAGCCGATCGCACGCAGATTACGAGTGATGGCGCCGCCGACAAGGCCATTGTGACCGGCGACGAAGATACGCGAGCCAGGCGTCATCTCAGCCAACCGCAATACCCTCCAAGGAAATTTCATGACCAGCATCCACCAGCGTCTTTTCGCGCTGCGCCAGCTCGATATCGTGTTCGACCATCATTGATACCAAGGAGTCAAAATCGACCTTAGGCGACCAATCAAGGCCTTGCCGTGCTTTCGTCGGGTCACCCAGCAAGATATCCACCTCGGTTGGACGGAAATAGCGCTCATCGATACTGACGAATTCCTGCCAATCCATGCCAGCCTCATCGAAGGCCGCGGTCAGGAAATCCTTCACCGAGTAAGTCTCCCCCGTCGCTATAACGAAGTCATCAGCCGTATCCTGTTGCAGCATCAGCCACATCGCTTCCACATAGTCGCCAGCGAACCCCCAATCCCGCTTAGCATCGAGATTGCCAAGATAGAGCCTTTCTTGAAGACCGTGACGAATGCGCCCCAGAGCGCGGGTTATCTTGCGAGTCACAAATGTCTCGCCGCGGCGGGGACTCTCGTGATTGAAGAGAATGCCGTTCGACACGTACATACCGTAAGCTTCTCGATAATTGGCGGCATACCAATAACCGGCCACCTTCCCAACGGCGTAAGGACTGCGGGGTGCAAACGGTGTCGACTCGCTCTGCGGGGCCGGCGCAGAACCATACATTTCGGACGATCCAGCCTGATAAAATCGCACCGGATCCTCGGCCATCGCGATGTACTCGC
>CAXGSZ010000076.1:0-8214 GCA_964012455.1 uncultured Alphaproteobacteria bacterium | reverse complement strand
CAATAGGAATTAACGAAGCCATCCTCATCCTCGGGCCAATGGATTGCCCACTCGACTTGACCGATACCGTCTTCCGCTGTTACGCGTCCGGTGAATGGAGTTGGTGTAATCGTGGCCCGCGCACCAATAGCCTCACTGAGATAATCTGTTAATCCACCCGGGAAGTGCAGAACAGCGCTTTCAGGGGTATCGTCATTACCCGCTGCGACGAGACGTGGCTCACACATCCAACGAATTTCGACGCCGCGGTAGAGATAGGCCTTCGAGCGAGCCAACCGGAACAGCGTTGCGGCCTTGAATTGGTTATTCTCCCCGAAGACGTCAGGATCGGGATGAAATCGGATGGTTGTGCCTCGTCGATTGTGGATGGGCTCACCCTTGCTCAGCTTACCCTCGGGTTTGCCGCGGGCGTACTTCTGGCGATAAAGGAGCTTATCGCGGGCCACCTCAATTTCGAGTTCGTCCGACAACGCGTTGACGACCGAGAGACCAACTCCATGAAGTCCGCCGGAGGTTGCGTAGATTTTGTCTGAGAACTTCCCACCGGAATGCAGCGTGGTAAGAATTACTTCGAGTGCGGATTTGTTCTTAAACTTCGGATGTCGATCCACGGGAATGCCGCGGCCATTGTCCCGAATGGTCACAACGTTGTCGCTGGAAAGCTCAAGCTCGATCCGACTAGCATGGCCCGCGACTGCCTCGTCCATTGCATTGTCGAGAACTTCCGCAGCGAGATGGTGTAGTGCACGTTCATCCGTGCCACCGATATACATGCCTGGCCGCCGGCGAACTGGCTCGAGCCCCTCTAGGACCTCGATATGTTTGGCTGAATAGGCAGCGGAGCGATTCGATTTTTTTGCGTTTTGGAATAGGTCCGACATGGAGCGATTATATTAATCCGGGCGGATGTTCGGCAAGGCCTATGCAGTATAGTTGGTGGTTTTAACCACAAAATATAGTGTTCCCAAGACGTTTTTCTGAAAAGTAAGTGGGCTTGAGGTTGCCTTGTAATCGACATGTCAGTCGACGAATCTGGGCAAGTCGGCTAAAGTAGTTTGGAAAATGCCATTGTGGGAAAGTTGGTAGAAATGGCTTCGCAACTACGTCAGATCGTCGAAGGGTTTTTGTGAGCGAACAGCAGGCTGGGTGCCCAAAGGGTTGCGGAGCAGTCTGGTGAAGCGGTTTTCAATGCCGGCGATAAGGGGCATTTCATGTTTATCGTGGGACAGGGGCAAATCAAAATCTTGCGCAACGGTGAAATCCTGGAATCTTTAGGTGCCGGTGGAGCCGTCGGCAAAATGGCTTTTGTCAAAGATGAGGGGACACGAAGCGCGAATGCGATCGCGGCGAGCTTTTAAACGGTCGTGCCGATCAATCGCCAGATGTTCCGCGAATTCGTCCAAAGAGATCCCGATTTCGCGTTAGAGGTAATGAAAGTTCAGGCGCGCCGTCTAAGGGAAATGAATGAGCGGTGCGCCTTAGATTAGAGGGGCGGTCAAGCCGCTTTGGCGTGAATGATACTGCCCAGAAGCCGCTCATCCGAGAGATAAGTGGGGAAATCTTCCCAATAGCCTTCCTGTTCACCGACCTGTCCTCGTGAGAAACGGCCGGCTTCGTCAATTTCGACGATAACATGGCGCATATGGAAGGTTTCGCCGTACCGGCGGCACATGAACCAAATACCAAGGCCATGAAACGCAAATGAAATAGGGATGGCCGCGTCACAATCCGGCAGTTCCGGATCAACTAGCACGAAATCAAGCGGGCCACCCTTGAGTGTCGCGTCCGCGTAGCGAACAAACGCATTCACATCGGCGGCATCTGCGAGGCGGCGGACCTCTCGCAAGATCATTTCTTCCATAAGATCGCGTGTTCCAAGTTGATCTGAATTCATTGCTTTATCTTCCAAAATATAAATTTGGAGTATATTAGATAATAATTTGGTTTATTTCAAAAATATTTTTATTTCTGAAGTAAATCGATTTTTTTGGGGGACATCTCGCACGGAAGAAAATTGATCAAGTGAGACCTGTGAGGTTAAGCTTGAGCGGGCGTACTGGTGGCGCGGGGTTTGCTGTTTAATTAAATGTCTGCAAGGGACAACGAGCCGATAGTGAGGTAAAAGATGGCGGTAGAACTTCCGAATCTGTTCAGCATGCGGAGTGCTGCCCGTCGGACGGCTACATTAGTGGCGATCTTTGTCCTGATATCCTCAACCGGTACTCATAGTGCGATGGAGATTGGTGTCGTGGATATCGTTGTCGGCGATGTCTATGGACGTAATCTTTCCAAACGGATGAACGCGGGCGAAAAGCTCATTTACAACCAGAAGGTTCGTACAGGCCGTAATAGCGGCACGACGTTGGAATTCAACGATCAAACCCGGATGACAATGGGCGAACGGGCGGAAATGTTGCTCGACGACCTTGTCTACGACCCAAACTCTAAGAATATGAAAGGAATTGTCCAGCTTACGCGCGGCGTTATGCGCTTCGCCTCGTCGAACATAGCTGAGGTAGACCTACGGGTTCGGACGCCGGGTGCAACGATTGGCATTCGCGGGACTGCATTCGACGTCCTTGCGGATCCGCGCAAAACGGAAGTCTCTGTCATTGTTGGACGCATTCAAGTTAGCTCGCAATTCGGCTCCCAGGAGGTCGGGCCTGGCCAAACATTCGCGGTCGAATCGAGGTCGGGGGCAAAATTTGCGCGCGAACAATCAGCGGAGTTTGCTGCAGCAGTTGGGAAGATGCTGAGTATGATCAGCCAAGAGAATACAATACCCAAAGACAAGACGGATAAAGTTGAGAAGGCGCAAGAGCAACAAACGGAACAGAAGAGCCAGACGGAGCAGAGACAGCAAATTACGTCGAAGACGACCGGCAGTCAGCCTGAAACGTTCTATGATGCGATCCGCGGCAAAGATCTCGAGAACCTGATTTACATCGATCTCAAATACGGCCGTGTCGTCATCGAATTGTTGCCGGGTTTTGCGCCAGTTCATGCCGCTAGAATGAGAGAATTGTCGCGCCAAGGGTTCTATAACGGGCTGATGTTTCATCGCGTGCAGAAGGGATTTGTTGCGGAGACAGGCGATCCAACCGGAAAAGGCACCGGCGGTTCCGGCAAGCTATTGAAGGCTGAGTTGTCGAAGGAATCGTTCGTTCGTGGCGCCGTCGGGATGAAGCACAAACTGCGTGAGCTAGATAGTGCAGATAGTCAGTTTTTCATTATAACATCACCGGCACCGCATCTCGATGGTAAATACACGATCTGGGGACGCGTAATTTATGGGATGGAATTCGTGGATCTGCTGAAACCCGGAGCCCCCCCGAAAGAGCCGGATACGATTTTGAAAATGCGGGTCGCGGCCGACGTAAAGGAGTCGTGAAGCACTTCTCACTTGGTAGGTATTCGGGATGCGTTAAGCTGCCGCCGACGATGCGAGATGTGAGCAGGGGACTCGGAGCGGCGTGACTGCGCTAATCATGATTGCGCTTGCGGGTGGTATGGCGCTGGCTGGCGAAGCGGACGTCATTAAGGTCGAACACATCACAGCGGTGCGCGGACCTATACGTTTCATGTGAAGACCAAACACGTCGATAGGCGCTGGAGCGATTATGTAAATAAATGGGATATGGTTCCATCTGACGGCGCGGTGGTAAGCACGCGGACGCTGCACCATGCGCATGTAAGCAAGTAGCACTTTACCTGGTCTCTGTCCGACATGCGCATTCTCAATATAATCGATGCGGCGACGTTGTGGGCCCACGACAATGTCCATAAGTACGGCACTCAGGAATACTTGGTAAAGCTGGGCTGATGACTGATTTCTTGTAATGCAGCGAAAAGGCCGCTCCTCTCGAAGCGGCCTTTTTCTCGGTAGATCTTGAATGTTACCAGCGACTAGACGCTGTAGTACATCGCAAATTCGACCGGATGCGGAGAAGTCTCGAAACGCTCGACTTCCTCCATTCGAAGATCGATATAGCCGTCGATCTGCCCATCGGAGAAAACATCGCCGCGCTTCAGGAAATCGCGGTCGGCGTCGAGAGATTCCATGGCCTGGCGCAGTGATCCGCAGACCGTCGGGACCCCTTCGAGTTCTTCTGGCGGCAGGTCATAGAGATCTTTGTCCATCGGGTCGCCCGGATCGATACGGTTCTCGATACCGTCAAGGCCAGCCATCAGCATAGCCGAAAATGCGAAATAGGGATTGGCCGAAGGATCGGGGAACCTGACTTCAACGCGCTTACCGTTCGGGCTCGTCGCGAACGGAATACGGCAGGATGCTGAACGGTTACGTGCCGAATATGCCAGCAAGACCGGCGCCTCGAAACCCGGTACCAAGCGCTTGTAGCTATTGGTCGTCGGGTTGGTGAAGGCGTTGATTGCACGCGCATGTTTGATGATACCGCCGATGTAGTGCAACGCGGTCTCCGATAAATCGGCATATTGCGTGCCGGCAAAGGTGCTCTTGCCGTCCTTGAAAATTGACTGGTGGCAATGCATACCGGATCCGTTGTCGTCGACCACTGGCTTCGGCATGAATGTCGCCGTCTTACCGTAATCGTGGGCAACCATATGCACGACATATTTGTAAATTTGCATACCGTCGGCAATGCGGGTCAAGGTATCGAACTTGAGGCCCAATTCGTGCTGTGACGGGGCGACCTCGTGATGGTGCTTCTCCATTTCGAGGCCCATCTCAGTCATCGTCGTAACCATTTCGGCACGAAGATCAGTGCCGGAATCTACCGGCGGGACGGGGAAATATCCCCCCTTAATCGCTGGGCGGTGACCGAAGTTACCTTCTTCGAATACGCGCCCAGTATTGTAGGGCCCTTCCTCGGAGTCGAGCTGATAGAAGGTGTCGTTCATACTAACGTTCCAGCGGGCGTCGTCGAAGACGAAGAACTCAGCTTCCGGACCGAAATAGGCTGTATCGCCGACACCTGTCGAGTTGAGATAGGTTTCGGCGCGTTTTGCCAATGACCGCGGATCGCGTTCGTAAGGCTGACCCGTTGTCGGTTCGAGGACGTCGCAGAACAGGATCAGCAGGGGCTGGGCCGCGAAGGGGTCCATAACCGCTGTCTCGAGATCAGGCTTTAAGCACATGTCCGACTCGTTAATCGCCTTCCATCCCGCGATGGAAGAACCGTCGAACATGATGCCTTCCTCGAGGCTGTCGGCATCAATCGTGCTGACGTGCTGCGCGGTGTGCTGCCATTTTCCGCGTGGGTCGGTAAAACGGAAATCGACGTATTTGACGTCGCGTTCCTTGATAAGCTTGAGAACGTTCTCCATTGAATCGGACATGTTGGCGTATCCCTTTATTCTGGTCGTTGTAACCTAATGTCGGTAATTCGAATGACTGGCGCAGATGCGTCTAAACCGCTTCTGCGCCGGTCTCGCCCGTACGAATGCGAATTGCCTCCTCGATCGCCGAGACGAATATCTTGCCGTCGCCAATGCGGCCGGTACGTGCCGCCTGTTCGATCGCTTCGACCGCCCGATCGACCAGTTGGTCTTCCAGGACGACTTCGAGTTTCACTTTAGGCAAGAAGTCGACGACATACTCCGCACCACGGTAGAGCTCGGTATGGCCCTTCTGACGACCGAAACCTTTGGCTTCGGTAACCGTGATTCCCTGGATACCGACGTCCTGAAGGGCTTCCTTTACCTCGTCGAGTTTGAACGGCTTGATGATAGCTTCGATTTTTTTCATGGCTCTTTCGTTTCAGCTTGCCATTCTCCAACACGCGGCGGTCATGCCGCCTCGTGATACACGTAGCAAAGCATGCAGCGTGCCAAGGGCATTGTTCAAAAAGACTGTTAAATAACAATCGATTAAAGACCGGCGGCTATGCCTGGGGTAGCAGGTTTGCCTATAAAACGGGCAGTTGCGTAAAAATTGACCTCATAGTGTCAAAAAGTTGGGCACGCTAGCTACTGTCGCGCAGGGTTCTCTTTATTTTCTCGATTGCGCGTTCAATGTTTTCGACACTATTGGCGTAAGAAAAGCGAATATAACCTTCGCCGAAATCCCCGAAACTGGTGCCGGCGACGGTTGCAACGCCAGCTTCCGTCAAGAGTTTGTCCTGAAGTTCACGGGCAGACAGACCGGTGCCGGTTATATTTGGGAATGCATAGAAAGCCCCACCCGGATCGACGCATTTGAACCCAGGTATTTGATTCAGCGCAGGCACAATGACCTTCCGCCGATCATCAAACGCCTTGACCATTGTTGTGACCTGATCGTGTGGGCCCTCCAGAGCCGCAATTCCAGCGAACTGTGTCGGGGCATTCACACAAGAATGGCAATTGATCGCGAGTCTGGTTGCAGTATCAGCGATTGCCTTTGGCCAGACCGCGAACCCGAGCCGCCAGCCTGTCATTGCATAGGTCTTCGACCAACCGTCTAACATGATCGTGCGGTCGCGCATCTCGTTGTACTGCAGAAGGGAGACATGATTGCGGTCTTCATAGAGCATGTGGCTGTAGATTTCGTCGGACAGCACGGCAACGGCCGGATGGTCCCGCAGGCCGGTGACAAGCTTGTCCATTTCAGCCTTTGGCGTCGCTCCGCCCGTTGGGTTGGCTGGACTGTTGATGATAATCAGACGCGTTGCCGGCGTGATATTCCCGAGAACCTCATCAGCGCTGAAGGCGAATTCATTCTCTTCTTTCAAATGGATCGGTACGGCCTTCGCGCCGCAATAGTCGATAACAGACTTGTATATGGGGAACCCCGGATCTGGATACATAATCTCGGCGCCATGTTCCCCGAACATGAGGATCGCAAAGAACATGGTGACCTTGCCACCCGGGACCACGACGACGCATTCCGGATCGACATCAACACTGTGACGCTTCTGCAGGTCGGAGGCGACGGCTTCGCGCAGCTCCAGCAATCCGTTGGCTGGCGTATAACCGTGGTGACCGTCGCGCAGCGCCTTGACGGCCGCTTCCACAATATGCTCCGGCGTTTTGAAATCCGGTTGGCCAATACCGAGATTGATGATTTCCTTGCCTTCACGCTCAAGCGCCGCTGCCCGCGCCAGCACCTCGAACGCGGTTTCCGTTCCCAACCGACTGAGATTTTCCGCCAGTTTCATGACCTGTTTCCTTACCCGGATAAAGTTTGTGCGATTTATGCCCGAGGGCCCAGTGCGATGAAAGGCTTGTATTGAAAGTTAGGGTATAGCGACGCGTGAAGGAGCAATCGGAACACCAGGAATGTCAGCACGCGTGCGGTAGATCGTCCCACAGTTCTCATGCGGGCCGCCGTGCGATCCGGTAACGATGTAGAGGTCTTGTAGATCCGCCCCGCCGAAGCAAACGCTGGTGACCATCGGTATTGGCACCGCTATCTCGCGCCGCAGCTGTCCATTCGGCTCCAATACCAGGACACGTGCACCATGGGCAAGCGCAACCCAGACTGACCCGTCTTGCGCGACGGCCATACCGTCCGGAGTTTGGCCCGCCGGAATTTTAGTGAAGACGCGCCAATCGATGACATTCCCATCGTCGCCGATATCGTAGGCGCGCAAGAGGTTCGCCCGCGCGTCGCAATGGTATAGGATGCGCCCATCCGGGGAGAAACCCATTCCGTTCGTCAAAATGATGCCATCAGAGACTGTCCGTACCGATCCGTCGAGATCGACAACATGCAGATGGCCGGGGCGCATGTCTTCGTTTGCGAAGACCCGGAAGGCGAGGGAGCCGACCCAAAGGCGGCCCTCGTTATCAGTTGTGAAATCGTTGAAGCCAATAGCGACATCGGTGACGTCCGGCCCCAGTATGGTTGCCGATCGCTTGCGGTCGAAGCTCTCGTAAATGATTTCACGTCCGCCGATAACAAGGCCTCCTTCCGCGTGCGGCGCCATGCCGCCAATGCCGCGACGCTTCGGCACGATTTCTTTGATGGTCCCGCTGCTTGGATCGATTGCGCGCACGCCGCCATTCATGACGTCGCTATAGATAAGGCCACGTTCATTATCCCAAACCGGGCCCTCAATTAGGCCATAACCTGTCGCCAGTTCTTCCATGCGTCTCCCTCTAAACTTATTGAGCAGTAACCTTTGCCAAAATTACGAAGGGTAAAGTGCGAGCCATCCTATTCGCGCGTTACGAAACTGGCGGTATTATGGAATTGGATATGAATTTCGTTATTTTGTTCGCACAGGCTTATGCAGTAGGCATTTCATTTAC
>CAXGSZ010000075.1:0-8273 GCA_964012455.1 uncultured Alphaproteobacteria bacterium | reverse complement strand
GCCAAATGCAGCGCCAGAACCCGGCCGTTAATGATGGCTTGCGACGCCCCGTTGAATCCAATCGGGTGCATCGGGTGCGCAGCGTCTCCGAGCAGCTTCACCCGCCCAATACTCCATTGCTCGATCGGATCGCGATCGACTATGGGAGATTCGTAGACCGTTATGGCTCCGCGAATGATATCAGACATTTTGATCCAGCCGAAATCCCAATTCTCAAATTTGACAGGAATTCATCTGTACCAACAGTCCGGTTCCAATCTTCCCGGCGCCCGGAATTTTGGTCGTTAATACAAAGCTCCGAGATCCAGTTGATCAGAGAACGTTCTTCCAATTCGGCGACCCAGCTAATCGGATAACAAACGAACTTCTGATCCTCATGCCCCACCATGACCATCGAGCGGCCAAACAGGAAGGGCATACCCTCCGCCGTCGCACGCCAGAGGATGCAACCACTCCATACCGGATCGCCCTCGTTCGGATAATAGTGTCGGCGCACCACGGAATGGATACCTTCTGCGCCGATCAATAGATCTCGCACGTAACCTTTGTAACAGTCGGACCCTTGAAACAAAACTCCGCTGCCGTTCAATGCACGGCTGTTGAGGACGGCCCGCAACCGCTAATATCCGGCGAAATTGACAAGAGGAACGCGACCATGAATGCGCCCGGTCTTGAAGACAATCAGCTGCCACAGATGGACGCCGCCCACGTCATCGGCGACCGCGGCACCGAACTCTGGCGCCGAACGATCCCGGATCTGTTCAAGGAGAAGGTCGCAAGCTTTTCCGAGCGCGAGGCCACCGTGTTTTTCGAACAGGACGTCCGTTGGACATGGTCGGAATTCGACCGAGAAGTCGATGCCATGGCACATGGTCTCCTGGCGCTTGGCCTCACGAAAGGCGACCGTGTCGGTATCTGGTCTCCGAACCGGTACGAATGGATTCTGACGCAATTCGCAACGGCGCGACTAGGCTTAATTCTGGTCACGATCAATCCGGCCTACCGTGTGACTGAAGTCGAGTACGTACTCAACAAAGTCGCATGCAAGGCCTTGGTGACAGCCACCCGCTTCAAGAGCAGCGACTACATCGGCATGTTACAGGGGCTGGCCCCCGAACTTGCGGACTGCGCGCCGGGCGATCTGCAGGCGTCGAAACTGCCCAGCCTTCGCGCCGTCATCCGCACGGGGGATGATGAAACGCCGGGCATGATCAAATTCGGCACCCTGGTCGACAGCGGCCGTGATTGTGACCTGGTGGCGCTCGATGCGATCACTGAAACCCTAGATCCGGATGATGCGATCAACATCCAATTCACCTCCGGGACCACCGGAGCCCCGAAAGGCGCGACCCTGACCCATGTGAATATCATTAACAACGGACGGTACACCGTCGCCGCGCAGAAGCTGAGCGAGACCGACCGCCTCTGTATCCCGGTGCCGCTGTATCACTGTTTTGGCATGGTGATGGGCAGCCTCGGCTGCGTCGCGACAGGCTCAACAATGGTATTTCCGGCTGAAGGATTCGATTCGGACAGCTGTCTCAAGGCGATTTCGGAAGAGAATTGCACATCCGTCTACGGGGTCCCGACGATGTTCGTCGGGATGTTGCAGCACCCCGAGTTCGAAAATTTCGATTTCTCGTCGCTACGGACCGGGATTATGGCGGGAGCGCCCTGCCCGATCGAAGTAATGAAGCAATGCGTTTCCGAGATGAACCTGTCCGAAATCACCATTGCTTACGGTATGACGGAAACGAGTCCCGTCTCGTTCCAGACGTCTGATAGCGACCCACTCGAACGTCGCGTTTCCACCGTCGGCCGCGTCCACCCGCATGTTGAGTGCAAGATCATCGACGAGACCGGAAATACGGTCGAACCGGGCGTACAAGGCGAGTTATGCACGCGCGGCTATTCGGTAATGAAGGGATATTGGGACGACCCGGAACGCACCGCAGAATCCATCGATACCGATGGCTGGATGCATTCTGGCGACCTCGCGGTGATCGACTCCGAAGGCTACTGCAACATCACGGGCCGGGTTAAGGATATGGTCGTCCGTGGCGGCGAGAACGTCTATCCCCGCGAAGTCGAGGAATATTTATACCGGCATCCCGCGATCCAGGAAGTTCAGGTCTTCGGCATTCCCGATGACAAGTTCGGGGAGGAAGTCTGCGCCTGGGTCGTTCTAAAAGACGGTGAAACGGCGTCGGAAGAGAATATCATAGCGTTCTGCCGCGGACAGATCGCCCACTACAAGGTGCCCCGCTACGTCCGGTTCAAATCCGAACTGCCGATGACCGTGACCGGCAAACCGCAAAAATTCAAAATGCGGGATGCAATGATCGACGAACTCGGTCTCACGGTCGCAGCGACGGCATAGGTCCATACCTACACGAGACGCGCAAGGGGCTCTATTTCGGTTAGAGCAGCGAGCCTTACGCTCTGCGATAGTAGCAAACCCGATGCGACAGGGAAGACGACAAGATGACCTTGAACATCCTCTCGATGATACCGCTCTCCGATGCAGGCCGTACACGGATTGAAGGTATCGACCGGTCGATCCGTCTGATCATGGCGCCGAACTGGTTCCACGGTGAATTTCGCGATACATGGCCCGCGTATACATCCCGGTCTTACCTGCCAGCTCATCTAAGCGGGGAAGGCACGCGGGACGAGCGCGACGCTATGCTGGCGGATGCCGAGATCATACTCGGCGGATTTCCCTTCCCGCTCGACCTGCGCGCCCGGGCACCGAAAATGAAGTGGTTCCACCAGACACCCGCCGGCGCGAGCAATCTCCTGAACGGTGACCTTTGGGAAAGTGATGTCCTGGTGACAACCTCACGTGGACTCGGCAATACGCAGGCGATGGCGGAATGGACGGTCGCGACTTTCTTCTACTTTGCAAGGGGCTTCAACATCGCGGTGGCCGATCGCGCCAAGGGCGACTTGGAACGGCTTGCCTACGACCCTATTCAGATGAAGGACAAAACAGTCTGCGTCATTGGCGCGGGCGGAATTGGACAGGACGTTGGCAAACTCTGTGCCGGTGTCGGCATGCGGGTTATAGGAACCCGCCGGTCTGCCGCGTCGCCAACCGAAGGCTTCGATGCGATTTACACGCCTGACAAGCTGATAGAGATATTGCCGAAAGCAGACTTTGTCTCTGTCTGCTGTCAGTGGACGCCAGAGACTGAAAATTTGATCGGTGAAGAAACGCTCGGCGCGATGAAGGACGGCGTGGTGGTGTGCAATCTCGCGCGCGGAGAGATCGTCGACGAGGCGGCGCTCAAGGTAGCCCTTTCCGCAGGTAAGGTCAGGGGTGCCGGGCTCGACGTTTATGTCGGCGAGTTCGACCGCCTGCCCGATCCGGAACTCTGGGCCGACGACAGAGTGTTGTTTACTCCGCATATATCGGCTGCGACCGACGTGCGCGGCGCGCGACAGATCGACTTGTTCTGCCGCAACCTCGAAGCCTACGTGGCCGGCAAGCCGCTCGAGAATGTTCTAGACTGGAGTCGCGGCTATTGATCAGGCGGCGAGAACGCCGCTGCGACCAGACTTGCTCTCCAAAAAGCGTTTGACTTCGGGATGGTCCGCTTCGGCAAGTTGCTCAGTAGCGCCCTGCCAGCCGATCCGGCCTTCACGCAACATCGCCATCTTGTTTGAAATCCGGCGAGCACCGGTCATGTCGCTGGTGATGACAAACGAGGTCGCACCCAGTTCGCTGACACTCTTCAGGATCATGTCATAGATAATGTTACACATGATCGGGTCGAGACCGGCGGTTGGCTCATCAAGGAATAACACCTCGGGCTCGGTCGCAATGGCGCGGGCAAGACCTACGCGCTTCTGCATGCCGCCGGACAGCTCTGCCGGATAGAGGTCGCCCACTTCCGGCCCGAGATTGACGACCGCCAATTTGTCCGCAGCCAGCTCGCGGGCCTGCCGTTCATTCATCTGTCCGGTTTGCAGCTGCTTGAAAGCGATGTTGCGCCAAACAGTCATGCCATCGAACAGCCCACCATATTGAAACAACATGCCGAAACGATCGTCGAAGGCCCGGCGTTCCGCCAAACGCATACGGCGCACATCCTTGCCGTCGATCTGAACCGTGCCCGCGTCCGGTCGCATAAGCCCGATCATCGTCTTCAGAAGCATGGACTTGCCGCTACCCGAGCCGCCGATCAGCACCATCGAATCGCCGCGATGCAATTCGAGGTCGACACCGGTCAACACATCGATCGCACCGAAGCTCTTCGTCACGCCGGAAAGTTTGATCATCTGATCCCCGTTTCCCGCATCATTGATAGCGGAAAATCACCCCGCCGCCAATCTCAAACGGGGACATGCGTGGTTTTGACTTCCGCAAGGCGCCGCTCTTCGGCTCCGGGCACGACGGTCGATGTCGCGTGGAGCTCGCCGTCCGATTGGTTGCCGGGTATCGACGAATGCAGGTCGACGAGGACCATGAAGGCACCGGGATTGGGGCCATCGTGGTTGGCCCAGTTCGCCATATAGGTGGCGCAGTTATCTGCGAGGCTCAGAATCGTTCCGCTATGGACCACAGTCTTGTGGTCGTCACGCACGACAAGCCAGGCCACTGTCCGGTCGCAAGATTTGAACACCAACTCAATGCCGAGCAGGCGGGCAAGAGGGCTCTCCTCACTCATATATCCTCCCGGTCAGTTGCCAATGAGGAGCGGAGCCCCCGATTCCTCGGCGACCTCGCGCACCTCCTTGACCAAGGTATCTGTCATCGGGATGCCTTCCGCCACCCGGATCTTGCGGGCTTCGTGTTCGGGATCCCCCGGCACCAGAACCGGTTGCATAGGATCGAGCGGCGGCGTCTCGCGCATCCAATCCATCAACGCGTCCATATGAGCTTCAAAGGTGCCCTCCTCGCGGAAAGCATCTGGATCGATAGCGAGACAGAAATGCCCGATGTTCATGCTCTCACCCTTCTCGCCGATCATGACGTCCGTCGCCCCGGTATAAGACCCCGAGAGCACGCTGCACAGAACCTCGACGACGAGACCGAGCCCGTAGCCCTTGTGAGACCCCAGCTCACGGGACCCGCCGATCGGCGTCAGGCGCTTAGGGACCGCGTTCAGAGCGGCCACAGGGTCCGTTGTCGGTGTGCCGGTTTCGTCCGCTGCCCAGCCAATCGGTATTTCCTTGCCACCGCGCCGCGCGATATTGAGCTTGCCGACGGCGACCGTGCTGGTCGCCATATCCAGCGAAAAGTGTTCGTTCTTGAGTCCAGGTGCCGCTACGGCGATCGGGTTGGTGCTGAACCGCGGTTCCTTGGCGAAGGTCGGCAGCACGGCAGGTTGGCTCGAACCGGTCATGCATATGCCTATCATTCCGCGATCGGCAGCCATTGTCGAATAGACGCCCGCGGCCCCGTAGTGATTGGATCGGCGGACGGTGACCACACCGACGCCGAATTCCTTCGCCTTGTCACAAGCGCGTTCCATCGCCTGCGTCGTTGCGTAATGTCCGAGCGCATTACCGGCATCGAGCAGCGCGGTCGCCGCAAAGTCACGGACCGTTGTCAGCAATCCCTTGGGGTCGACGATGCCCTGTTTGCGCCGCAAATTATAGGTCGGTAGCATCCCAGCACCGTGCGAATCGATGCCACGCAGATCGGCCTCGATCATATTGCGGACCGTGACCTCGATGACGTCGTCCGCCATGCCCCAGTTGCGGTAGATTTCGGTGATTTGATTGCCGAGCGTCTCGGCGGAAACGGTAAGAATGGCGGCCTCCTGTCGCTCAAATGGGATCGCTGGACGGCGCAGGCGCGCGGCCCAATTGTGATATAGCCGACTCCCGCGCCGCTTCGAGGGATATGCATGCATAACCTGACCTCCTTCATTCGCTTCCACGCTACGGAACGCCCGGATGCGACCGCCGTCATCTACGAGGGGCAGCGCATCAGTTATGCAGAGCTGCTAGATCGGGCCAGAGCCGCGGCCGGCTGGCTCCGCGCGGAGGGCATCGGCCCTGGCGACATCGTTTCTTTGTTGATGAAGAACAGTGCGGGCTTCCTCGACCTCATGCTCGGTGCAAGCCAAATCGGGGCGGTCCTGTTGCCGATCAACTATCGGCTGGCGGCCGCTGAAATCAGCTACATTCACGACCATGCCGGTGTAAAATTGTTGCTCGCCGATGACGAGCTGGCCGCGGCTACTGATGACCTGCCGAACGTGCGCACCGTCGATATGGCGGCACAACGGGACATCCGGATTCTCGCGACCGGGGAAGACCGGCCGGACGCTGTCCGCCGCACAGGGGGTGACCTGTACCGCCTGATATACACGTCGGGGACGACCGATCACCCGAAGGGTGTCATCCACCGCTACGACAATTTTTATTGGAAGACGATGGACCAGGCGGTCGCTCTCCAGCAATCGGCGCAGGACAGGCTTCTGGTGGTCGGTCCCATGTACCATGTGGGCGGCATCGATCTACCCGGCATCGGCGTGCTGTGGACCGGGGGCACCCTCGTCATTCACCGCGAGTTCGAGCCGGAAGCGGCCCTCGCGGCAATCCAGGACGAGCGGATTACAGGCGCCTGGTTTGCTCCAGTCATGACCAACATGATCCTCAACCATCCGGCACGTGGGAAATATGACGTTTCATCTCTCCGCTGGTGCATCGGCGGCGGCGAGCGCACGCCGGAGACACGCATCCGTGAATTCGGCGACCTCTTTACGCAGGCCCGCTACATCGACGCCTACGGTCTGACGGAAAGTTTTGGTGGGGACACCCTTATGGAAGCAGGGATGGAGATCGAGAAGATCGGCTCTACCGGCCGCGTCATCATGCATGTGGAGCTCAATATTCGCGACGACGCCGGCCAATCCCTACCGCCCGGCACGGACGGTGAGATTTGCCTCCGCGGCCCCAAGATCACCGAAGGTTACTGGCGCGATCCAGAGAAGACCGCCGCCGCGTTCCATGCGGGAGACTGGTTCCGGACGGGCGATGTCGGTCAAGTCGACGGGGACGGCTTCCTCTACCTGACGGATCGGAAAAAAGACATGATCATCTCCGGCGGTGAAAACATCGCCTCTTCGGAAGTCGAGCGCGTCGTCTACCAGATAGACGATGTCCTGGAAGCCGCCATTGTCGGCCTGCCGGATGCGCAATGGGGTGAACGCGTCGCCGCCGTCGTCGTACCGAAACCGGGTGCCACGCTCGACCGCGCGACACTGGACGCTCACTGCCGGCAGCACCTCGCCGGTTTCAAGTGCCCCAAAGACCTGCACATCGTCGAGGAGCTTCCCCGTAACCCGTCCGGCAAAGTGCTGAAACGAATATTGCGGGAACAGTTGGGAGAGACGGATACATGAGCAATCCAGCCTTCGAGTTCGAACACGTCCGTGTCATCAGCGAGAATCTGAATGCGGCTGCCGATTGGTATGCCGGCATGCTCGGCGCCAACATTACCTTCGAGCGAGAGGTCCGGGGTGCGCCGCAGATCGGCGGCGAACTCGGTGGCATGATGAACCAAATACGAGGCCGCCGCCCGGGTGAGAACCCAGTCAGCACAAAGCCAATGCGGGATATCGAAGACTACTCGAGCCACGACGAATGGAGCACCGATAACTTCGGCTACATCTAGCGGGGCGACCTGATGACATTCTGCGACGAAATCCGCGCCAAGTGAATGACATTCGCGGCCGAGCCCTGGGAGTTCTCGCCAAGCAGACTGCTCTGCTACATCTCGGCACCGAACTACGTTAGCATCGAACTCATCCAGGCCGAACCGGCGGATACGTATCGATAGTTTCGGCAGAGAAGTCGCTATTCCACGGCTGAAGCCGCGCTCGTGCCGAGCGCATCGGTTTCGATCGTGACGCGATTCATCAGGCGGCGCTCCGGCCAGTAGTCGGCGACTGCGTAGTGCTGGGTCGCGCGGTTGTCCCAGAAAGCCATCGAGCCGGGCCGCCAGTGGAAGCGGCATTGAAACTCCGGCCGCGCGCAGTGGCGGTTCAGCATATCTAGGAGACCCTTGCTTTCATCCTCGCCGAGACCGACGACGCTCGCCGTGAAGCTCTCCGAGATATAGAGGCTCTTCAGCCCAGTCACCGGGTGCACCTTCACCATCGGGTGGGCCATTGGTGGGTTCGCGCGGCGTGACTTTTCCATGCGCTCCCAGTTCTCACCCTCCCAGCTCCGCGCCTTCTTCGGACTACCATGCAGCTTCATAAAATCATTGATCGCCTGTTTGTTCGCGAGATAGGCCTTCATGTCGGCCGAGA
>CAXGSZ010000074.1:0-8412 GCA_964012455.1 uncultured Alphaproteobacteria bacterium | reverse complement strand
CACACCGAGGCGATCCCCGATGCGGACGCTGCGGTAGCCATCGCTAAGGATGTCGGCTTCCCCGTGATGATTAAGGCTTCCGCTGGCGGTGGTGGGAAAGGTATGCGGATTGCTCGATCGGAAGATGAAGCGCGATCGGGCTTCGAATCAGCAGTTAACGAAGCACGATCGAGTTTCGGTGATGATAGGGTCTTTATCGAACGTTTCGTGGAAGACCCTCGCCATATCGAGATACAAATCATGGCGGATGTGCATGGCAACATCGTCTATCTTGGCGAACGCGAATGCTCGGTCCAGCGACGTCATCAGAAGGTGATCGAGGAAGCGCCGTCCCCGTTTGTCACAGAAGAACTGCGTGCCAAAATGGGCGCGCAAGCTGTCGCCCTTTCCAAGGCCGTTGATTACCAGTCCGCCGGAACCGTTGAGTTCATTGTCGACAAAGATCGGAATTTTTATTTTCTTGAGATGAACACGCGTCTTCAGGTTGAACATCCCGTGACTGAATATGTCACCGGATTGGATCTGGTGGAACTAATGATACGAGTTGCGGCCGGCGAGAGATTGCCGATTTCTCAGTCGGACGTGGCTCTTAATGGTTGGGCCGTCGAGTGCCGCATCTACGCGGAAGACCCATTGCGCAACTTCATGCCGTCGATCGGACGTCTCGTGCGTTATAAGGCACCGCTGGAGAGTGACGACGTTCGCGTCGATACCGGGGTTTTTGAAGGCGGCGAGATTTCAATGTTTTACGATCCGATGATCGCGAAATTGATCGCTGGCGGCGAGTCTCGCGATCAGGCGGTGGACCGTATGCGTGACGCACTGGACAGTTTCTATATTCGCGGTATCGAGCACAACATTCCGTTTCTTGCAGCTTTGATGAAACATCCTCGGTTTGTCTCCGGAGATCTGACCACAGGCTTTATCGAGGAGGAGTTCCCTAACGGATTTGGCGATCAGCATCTCGTGCCTGACAACCCGGCTCTATTGGTTGCAGTTGCGGCGGCAATGCATCACGAAGCCAAATCTAATGGCGCTAATGCATGTGAGTTTGTCGCTTTTCTGGAGGACGAAGAACGCCGCGAGTACAACGTCCAGACGGACAGAGCCGGTGGCGGATGGGTTGCCGCGGTCGAGGAGCAGGAATTTAAGGTTCAGGGGGCCTGGACGCCGGGCGCTCCCATGTTTATCGCCACAGTAAACGATGTCCCTGTTTGTGTTCAGGTTGAACGTAATGATGTGCGTTATATGCTGACGCATGCCGGTGGACGGATGAGTTTGCGCATGTTGCCGCCGCACGTTGCGAGCCATCAGCGATTGATGCCCGTGAAGTCGCCGCCCGATACTTCCAAGTTTCTGTTGTCGCCGATGCCCGGACTTTTGATTCGCCTCGCCGTGGAAGCTGGGCAGCAGGTCAACGCAGGTGAGGAACTGGCGGTGGTGGAAGCCATGAAGATGGAAAATATTCTGCGGGCCGAACGCGATGGCGTGATCGGTGCCGTTCATGCTGCTCCGGGAGACAGCCTAATTGTTGATCAGAAGATACTCGAATTCAAATGAACATCGCGTCTCGCATCACGGTGCGGGTCGAAATTCACGGCCGAGTTCAAGGGGTTTGGTATCGGGTATGGACGGAACGTGAGGCTTTAGCTCGTGGTCTTGGTGGATGGGTGCGTAATTGTCGTGATGGGGCTGTCGAGGCGGTGTTCTCGGGCCCGCCAGAGATCGTTGATGAGATGATCCTGGCCTGTCGGAGCGGCCCACCAGCGGCCAATGTTGTGGATATTAAGAAGTTTCCGGCAGAGTTCGCCGGAATTGGCTTTTCGGTATTGCCGACCGCGTAATCGAGCTCATGAGGCGAACACTTCGTCAAAAGCAGCCATCAGCGCGACGTCCAAGTCGGCAAGAGAGACAGGCAAACCAAGGTCGACGAGCGAAGTGATGCCGTAGTCCGGGTTCGAGATGCCACAGGGCACAATCGTATCGAAATGGGTAAGATCGGGCTCCACGTTGATCGAGATGCCGTGGAACGCGATCCAGCGTCGCACTCGAACACCGATTGCTGCTATCTTGTCCTCTTTGCCGCCGCCCCGATCGATCCAGATGCCCACACGGCCTGGCCGACGTTGACCGGTGACGTTGAACGTGGCGAGAGCTTGAATGACCAGCTCTTCCAGCGCACACACATATGCTCGGACATCCTGTCCGCGCCGGCGCAAGTCGAGCATTGCGTAAATGATGCGTTGGCCGGGTCCGTGATAGGTGAACTGACCGCCTCGGCCGGTTGCATGGACGGGAAAGCGGTCCTTGTTGATTAAGTCTTCCGTACGTGCGCTGGTGCCGGCAGTAAGTATTGACGGGTGTTCCAATAACCAGACGCATTCACTTTTTGCACCTTCGTAGATGTCATTCACCCGGCGCTCCATGAACTCCACTGCCTCCTCATAGGGCACCGGTTCGTTGGAGGTCTTCCATACTGGCGACATTAGTTCTGGTATATCGTGCGGCGCAGTAGTCATGCTCTTGCGGGGTGACCTCGGTTTTGTTATGTCCCGCACTTCAATACAGCAATTCGGCCCGCGGGGCCCGAATTGATTTGGTCCAGGGCGGTCGTGGCGGAACTGGTAGACGCGCATGGTTGAGGGCCATGTGGGGGCAACCCCTTGAGAGTTCGAGTCTCTCCGACCGCACCATTACCAACGACATCTGAGACCACAACCCACTAAGCGTCATATTTGGAGGCTATATTTTGAACATCAGATTACGATGGCGCGGTTTGCTGTTTGCACCGCAGCAGACCAGCGAATTGTGCAGATACGCCGACGCACCTGTGGTGTCAGCCAAAAACATAACATAGAGGGAATGACGATGGCTGACGATATTGTAAAAGACGCACTCGACTATTATCGTCGTCCGCCGTCCGGAAAGCTGGAGATAGCGGCAACCAAGCCAATGGCTTATCAGCGCGATCTCGCGTTGGACGTATTCCCCGGGTGTTGCGGAAGCGTGCAAGGTCATTACTAAGGGTCCCGCAGAAGTGGCAACGGTTACGGCGCGTGGCAATCTAGTGGCTTTTGTCAGCAACGGCGCCGTCGATTTTATCGAAGACCTTGATGAATCAGACCAGTGCGCCGTTATGGACGCCATGCCAGCGCAAGAACGGACAGTCTGCGCTTTCCGGAGGATATTGCCGGACAGTTTATGCGCCGCGGTGCGGCGACTATCCCTTAGTGTTGGAATGTCGGGGAAACCATCGATAACGTGCGTCTCGATGTTGAGTTGCCAAACGATCTCTACCTGCTGATCGGCGAGGGGTTGACATTGCGGCCGTTCGGCGTGGTCCAGTTGATTTGATTGCTGCGGACAACCCGGCCTATCGGCATTACAGAGATTATGGATGCTGAGATACGCCTGATACCGGCAAGAATGGATCAGGAGGAAGTTGCATTCCTTTTTCGGCGATACGGTTCGGTGTCGGTTCCGATTGTTGACGAATCCCGTCTATTGATCGGTGTGGGCGACGTCGTTCATGTGATTGATGAGGAGGCGGGAGAAGATCTTTTGAAGCTCGGTGGCGTAAGGGGAGACGACGTTTACAACGCCGTAGTCGATACCATCCGGTCTCGCTGTTCCTGCCTTCACGTTACTTTGATGACCGCCATCCTGGTGTATCTTGTGATTGATTTATTTGACGCGGCGATCGACAAGGTCGTGGCACTTGCGGTTTTGATGCCGTTTGTTGCATTGATGAGCGGGAATGCCGGAACACAGACTCTCACGGTGGTAGACCGGTCACTTGCGGTGAAGGAGTTTATGGCCGCGAATGCGCTTCGAATTGTCGGGAAAGAGACGCTGGTCGGCAGCATCAATGGATTTAGGTTCGCGGTTATAGTGGGGTTGAGGTGGTGGCGTGGTTCGGCGATCCGGTAATCGGTGGTATGATCACCGCGGCAATGGTTGTA
Organism: uncultured Alphaproteobacteria bacterium; assembly: GCA_964012455.1. Lineage (GTDB taxonomy): Bacteria > Pseudomonadota > Alphaproteobacteria > UBA8366 > UBA8366 > UBA6544. Next base: position 4,450 of record CAXGSZ010000074.1, on the reverse strand, counting down.
AATTTACTTTTTGCCGACCTAGCGGGGACTTTTATCCCATTGGCGCTAGATTTTTTTTGGGTGGTAATCCGGCCGTCGGCTGGGCCGATTTTTTTGACGACAGTCACGGATGTGGTTGAATTTTTTCGTTTTTTGGACTGGCTGCTCGGGTATTGCTATGACGGAACAACCGGGAATTCTGGCGCTTTGGAACGATTGTGCGGAAGCTGGGGAAACGGAGTATGAGCGCTGGTACATGGCGCAACACTTACCGGAACGTATCGGGGTGCCCGGATTTCGGTTTGGTCGGCGATATCTTCGGCTTGAGGGAGATCGTAAATATTTTACTTTCTACGAAACCGACACGCCTGATGTCCTATGGTCACCTGAGTACATGCAGCGGCTCGTTAATCCGACGGATTGGACGCAGCGTGTTATGCAGGATTTCCGCAACACGATAAGGACGGCCTGTCGCAAGGCATCATCACAAGGTACCGCCATGGGCGGTCATTCGGTGACGTTCCGGACAGTCGGTGAAGCGGGACCGGATGCGACGCTCGAACAGCAACTTCAGGATATCATCCTGACAGAGCTGAGCGAACAGGAAGGTGTTTGTCATGCTCACCTCTGGACAGCCGCCGAGGAGCAGACCCCTGCAAAGACTGCGGAGACGGATATTCGCGGGGCCGACGATATGCTGTCCTGGGCATTGATCTTCGAGACGACTTTTGAGGAGGACGCACGCCGACTGGCTGCCAAAGATGGTTTAATCGCGCGCATCGCGGACCTTGCTGGAAGTGACGATTTCGATATCGGAATTTATCGCCTCATCTGTATGATGACAGCTTGAGCCGGTAGGGAGAAGTGAGATGTCTGAAGGTGCGAACGACAAGTTGCGCGAGTTATGGGATGTCGTCGACGAGCATCTGGTTCGATGTTGAGGAGACTTCTACCCACTCGTTGTCGAGCGTGCGCAGGGGATCTATATTTACGATCAGGACGGCCGCGCCATACTCGATTTTTCATCGGGACAGATGTGCTCGACACTGGGACATAATCATCCCGCAGTTATTGAGGCACTGAAACGCACCGGTGAGAAAGTCATTCATCTATATACCAATATGATGTCACCGATGTTGATCGAACTCGCGGATAAGCTGGCTGATCTGCTACCACCCTCGTTGCAGAAGTCGATGTTCCCGAATACAGGCAGCGCATCCAACGAAGCCACGCTGCGAATGGCGAAAATCCATACAGGTGGTAATGAGGTTGTTGGGTTATCCGGTTCTTGGTACGGGCAGACGGTAGGCGCTGTGTCCAGCACCTATGCCACCGGTCGCAAGGGGCACGGACCCAGCTTGCCTGGAATGAAGGCGATCCCAGCGCCAAACAGCTATCGGTGCCCGATCAAACATTGCGCCAGGAAGTGTGATATGACCTGCCTTGAGGTCGGTTTTGAAATGGCGGACCGGCAATCGGTTGGGTAGTACGCCTCCTTCATCGCTGAGCCGGTGCAGGGGGCCGGTGGGGTGGTTGTCCCGCCGGATGGATATTTCGAATGCGCGAAGGAAAAATGCGAAGAGCGCGGGATGATGATGATCTTGGATGAGGCGCAGACCGAACTTGGGCGCGTCGGCCGTAATTTCGCATTTGAAGGAACGGACATTAAGCCGGATATATTGCCCTTTCGAAGAGCTTGGGAGGCAGAGTGCCTCTGGCGGCGACGGTGACAAGTCGCGAGATCGAGGAAGATTGTTATTCCAAGGGGTTTTCCTACTACACGTCACACCTCAACGATCCAATGCCGCTCGAAGTGGGATTGTCGGTTCTTGAAGTGCTGAAGGATGAGAAGTTGGCCGAGTGGGAACGCGAGATAGGTCCATATTTGGTGGGCGGCTTAAAGGAATTAGAGGAGCGGCACGAGGCGACCGGAGACGTGCGCGGCGTTGGGCTCTTTATCGGTGTCGAATTCGTCAAAGACCCCGAGACCAAGGAACCTGCCCCCGTATTCCTTAAGCGATTGCTTCACCGGACGTTTTAACTCGGATTCATTTTGATTCCCGCGCCTGCAGAAGGGATTAGTGTCTTGCTATTGGCGCCGCCGTTGATCGTGACAAAAGATCAGGCGGATAGTGCCCTCGCGATTCTTGACTAGGCGCTAAGCGATTGCGCTTTTGATCTTAAGGCTTCGTTACGGTCGTCACAGGCAGCGGTTCGGTGAGGGGATATGTTTTCTTACGGTGAGTCGTGATGGGGCGTGTTTGTCGTGACGTGCCAACCGACGGATATCCGATTATTTCATAGCGGCCTGCCGGCGGGCCTGCGAGAATGGGCAGTAAGAATTGGGGCACTGGTTGCAGGAAATACTTTTCGTCGAGGTAACCAATTCGGCCATGGTCGCAAAGATCGCCGGCGTAATGCGGATGACTTTGTCGGCGCGCTTGATCGGCGTCCTCGGGCTTTTGGGGTGGATGCGGGGCAGACGTCCTATTTCTCGTCTTGAGCCACTCGGGCGATATGGTCGGACAGGCTGCGCGCATTCGACACCAGAACACTGACTAACTTGCGGAGCAGTGGGTCAGCATTGGCGAGGATAGACTGAATCGCCACCTTTGGGACAGGGATCAGGACAGTGTCGATGACCGCGACTGCGCTTGCGATGCGGTTGGATTCGTCGATCAGCGCCATTTCTCCGAAGATGCCGTTTTTCTCGACGGTTCCAAGGGTCATTTTTTCCCCACCGACTTTTCGGGAAATCTCAACAATACCGTCCTCGACAATATAGGCACGGTCGCCAAAATCGCCTTCGCCAAATATTGCTTCCCCCGCCTGAATGCTGATCCGTTCGAGATCATCTTGTTCGGTTGTAGTCATGCGTCTGCCTCGTTCCCGCTGTTCAATTTGCATCTGCTACAACACATATAAAGGTTCATGATCGCAACGATAAGTAAAAACGTGATTTCCTTCACATTGACGTTAACGTAAACGTCAGTAACAACACTGCGTGTTCCGACTAGGAGCGAGGGAAGATATGGCGAAGGTACTAGAGACATTCAGGGGCGGCGTGTTCCCTTGGGAAATTGACATCATGGGACACATGAATGTGCGCTATTACACGGCCAAATACGACGAAGCGACCTTGCAGTTTTTCGGCGTGCTCGGTTTAACGGTGGCGTATTTCCGAGACCAAGACCGAGGCATGGCGGCGGTTCAGCAAAACACCACCTATGCTCGGGAGCTATTGGCCGGCGATCTTGTTGCGATTACCAGCGAGGTCCTCGAAATCGGCGAGCGCAAAATACAATTTCGCCATACCATGGTCGAATGCCTGACCTTCGATATCGCTTCCACCTGCCAAATTACAGGCGTTCACATTGATCGTACAATGCGTCGGTCGACCGCATTTCCCGACCATATTAGAACAAAGGCGCTGGAGCTTGCCGGGGATATAGCAGAATGAAGGCGGTCTACTCTATTTCCGACTTGGCAGCCGAGTTTGACGTTACGACGCGGACCATCCGGTTCTATGAGGATCAGGGGCTGATTACGCCTCTGCGTCAGGGGACCCGTCGCCTGTTCCGGCCGCGCGACCGTACGCGGTTGAAGCTCATCCTGCGTGGGAAACGGCTTGGTTTTTCGCTCGCGGAGATCTTGGAAATCGTCGATTTGTATGATGCCGCGCCTGGTGAGTCGGGTCAGCTTCGGCTGCTGATATCGAAGATTTCAAACCGTCGGGCGTATCTCCGTCAGCAGTTGCAGGATATTGAAGCGACATTGAGTGATCTGGATGCAGTTGAAGCACGGTGTGTCAAACGCATGTCGGCATTGGGAGAGAGTATTTGAAGCCACTGAAAGCCCGAGACCCTGACTACGAGAAACGTATTCGGGGAAGTTTCTCTTGTCAGCCGTTTATGGCGATGACCGGCGCCTCGCTTTCCCGGATCGAGCCAGGTCGGGTCCATATCTCCGCTCCATTTGCCTATCACAACACGCAGCAGCACGGATTTATCCATGGGGTGTAGTCGGGGCGGTTGCCGACAATGCCGCTGGGTACGCCGCATATTCGTTGGTAGATTTGGACGTCTCTGTTTTGACGGTGGAGTACAAGCTGAGTCTGTTGGCCCCAGCGAAAGGGGAGAGGGTTGAGGCCAGGGCGGCAGTCATGTGTTCCGGACGGACGCTGACGATCGTTCGCTTGGACGTATCAGCATACGATGACGGTATGGAGAGGCTCTGCGCGACCGCCGTGGTGACCTTAATCCGGATGGCCGGCCGGTCGGATCAGAGCAGGGAATAATATTTTTCTGTGGCTACATTGATAATCGTATGAAGGATCAGAGATTATGACGCCGAACGAGTTACCGGGATTGGATTTTGGGCTCGGTGATACCGCTGACATGATGCGCGATACGGTCCGCAGTTTCGCTGCGAATGAAGTGGCGCCGCGAGCGGCGGAAATCGACAGCACCGA
>CAXGSZ010000073.1:0-8446 GCA_964012455.1 uncultured Alphaproteobacteria bacterium | reverse complement strand
GGCTTGACCACAACGCCAGCGACATAGGCCTCTGCCCACAATCCAGATCGATCAAGCAAATGTATGTCGATGAAATTCTAAAGAACTACAACGAGCTCGGTACCAAGATTATCGAGACGATTTACACCGATGGCTATCTATCGATCGGTGGGAAGGCATCGACGACCGGACTCGCAGAATTTGCCAATGTCACGTCGAGCAGCCGCATACTCGATATCGGAAGCGGCGTCGGTGGGCCAGCCCGGCACCTTGCCGCGACATTTGGCTGTCAGGTTACCGGGATCGATCTCGTCGAGGCAAATGTCGAGGACGCGAACCAGCGGGCCAAGGCGGAAGGTGTCGAACTTTTGGCGACTTTCATGACCGGGGACGCCCTCAACCTGCCATTCGAAGATCAGACATTCGATATTGTCTGGGGCCAAGACGCCTGGTGTCACATACCGGACAAGGAGCAACTTATAACGCAAGCGCACCGTGTCCTTGTTCCGGGTGGCTGCGTTGCGTTTACTGACTGGGTTGAAATCGGCCCAATGTCAGCCGACGAGCACAAGACGTTGCTCTCAGCGATGGCCGCGCCGAACACTGCCTCTATCGACGACTATCGGCGCTATTTATCATCGAACGGCTTCAGCATCACCACTGAGGAGAACGTCAGCGAGGTTTTTACATCGCAATATCGCGAGATCATGATGGGCTTGAAGGATGCGCGGTCAGCATTCATAGAGCGCTATAGCGCCAAAATCTATAAAATCGTTGCTGAGAGAAATGCGATCATCCTCGACGGATTTGCCCGGCACGCACTCGGCGGTGTCCAGTTTGTCGCGCGCAAAGACTAAGACAAGGTACACGCACGGTGGACCAACTAGACGTTAAGGATGATCAAATACTTAAAATTCGCCTCAGAGCGTCGAACCATAACGGAAAGGTTACCATCAGGTTTTTTATAGTTTACGGTCACAGCATTGGACGAGAGGCTTAGGTGCAGACTGAAAGGTTCAATCTGCGTTTTGAAAGTCTGTATGGGGGCATGGTTGCGTCGGGCGGAAGTAACCTGAACGCATAGAAATTTTATATTCCATTGATATTTAGTATTTTTCGGCCTCGATATCGGAACCGTCTCATCCAAAACGTAGGCTGAAATAATGGCAAGGACCAAACGGATGGAAGACCATCTCGTTCGGTTTTGGAGAACCGTGAAGCACTGGAACGGACCTGGCTCTTCGGTGAGACAGTACGGACCAAGACGGTGTTTGAAGAGGAGGATGTACCTGACGGAAAACCACTTCAGAACGAATTCCAAACCACCAAAGCGTGCCAGATCTGCGAGGTTCCAAGCGAAGAGATTGTCGGCATCCCGATTGTAATGTGGGAACTGCTGGAGATGTTCGAACTCCGTGCTGCCGCTCAGTTGGGTACGTTCTCTCGAACTGTCTTGCCGGCGCATGGCCAGAAAGGCGCCATACTAATGGCGAACCGCCGAATAGTGGATACCACCGAGACAGAAAGCGAAACAGCTAGACGTCTCGAGTAATCAGTCCGTATAGGGAAAGTCGCGGAACAATTCCGGCCTGAAATCCATCCCATGCCCAGGTCGGTCCGGAGGCGTCATCATTCCGTTTACAGGATTGTTTGGCTCGATCCAAAGTTGGTCGTACCACCCCATATACTCGAGCCAGGATGGATTCGGTATCGACGCAGTCATATGCACGCTCAATTCGGGGAACATATGCCACGCCATCGTTAATCCCGCGCGATGGGCATGCTCGGCGATTGTACGTAATCCTGTATACCCGCCGCGCATGATATCCGGCTGCAGAATCGGAACCTTTCTGCTCGCAAAGAACGGCTTAAAATCATGGTGTGTGAAATTATTCTCGCCACCTACCACAGGCGTTTCGATTGCATCTGCAATTGCATGATATCCATCGAAATCATCTGCCATCACCGGTTCTTCAAGCCAAGTCAGGCGATAAGGATCTATCTGCTGCCCAACCGCGATAGCTTCCTCAACGGTCCAGCCTTGGTTGACATCCACCATAATCTCAATGTCGTCGCCGAGGGCCTCCCGCATATCCCGGACATTGGCAACATCCTCGTCATGGGTGAAGAGATGAGCCACCTGCATCTTGATGGCCGTAAATCCTTCACCAACAAACCGCTCTGCCTTCTCGATCATCCCATCATGACCGAGGCCGCGAAAACATCCGGAACCATATACGGGTAAGGGCTCATTATGCCCTCCCCAAATTTTCCAAAGCGGCTTTCCTTCATCTCGTCCAAGGGCATCCCACAGCGCAATGTCGAGTGCAGACATTGCCATGACCGTGATGCCCATCCGTCCCTGGATAAAGGTCGCATTCCACATTTTCTGCCAGATTGCTTCCACCGCTTGCGCTTCTTCACCTATCACAAGCGGTTTCAGCATCTCGTTGATGCAGGTCTCCAAAGTTCGCATTCCGCCAGCCAGAGGATGCAGGTGTCCGGTACCGATCACACCCGACGCGGTTTCCACCTCAACCACGAGCAAATCGATATTCGGCAATGTTAGGAAGCCGGTCTTCGGTGGATCTCTGAACGGCACCGATAGGAGATGGGTTCTTATATCTGTAACGATCATTTTCACTCTCCCTGAACATTTCTAACTATACAGCGAACCCTTCCCATAAAAGGGACAAGGCTTCCAAACGGGACGGTTTTGTATAATTTATCAGTAGGTCGCTCTGGGACTACCATGCGGCCTGTAAATGAAAGGATGCTCATGTCGAATCGAGATAGCCGGGCGTCGACGGTAGACGCCGTCATTGTCGGCGCAGGATTTTCCGGCCTCTATCTGTTGCACCGCCTGCGCGAACTGGGATTTACCACGCGGGTATTTGAACGCGGCAGCGGTGTTGGCGGCACATGGTATTGGAATCGGTATCCGGGTGCGCGCTGCGACGTCGAAAGCATGCAGTACTCTTATTCATTTGATGAAGACCTACAGCAGGAATGGCATTGGCCGGAAAAGTTTTCCGCTCAGCCAGATATCCTTGCATATGCTGAACATGTCGCGAAACGTTTTGACCTCACGAAGGACATCGATTTCGAGACAGAAGTAAGCAAAGCGCATTTCGACGCAGCAACTCGTCGCTGGCGTATTGAAACGAATACGGGTGCAACGGTCGAAGCACAGCACTTCATCATGGCAACAGGCTGTATTTCGACAGCGCAAATCCCGGAAATTGATGGACTTTCAGACTATCGCGGCAATACCTACCACACAGGAAAATGGCCGCACGAGAAGGTCGACTTCACAGGCCAGCGGATCGCAGTCATCGGAACTGGTTCATCAGGCATTCAGGCCATTCCCGTCCTTGCTGAGGAAGCCGAACATGTAACCGTATTTCAGCGCACCCCAAACTATTCCATTCCTTCCCAGAATGGGCCAATGCATCGAGAGTACGAGGCATCATGGAAGGAGCGTTACGGCGATCTTCGCGAGGAAATGCGATACACCGGACATGGCAGCATCAAAGACTTAAATGACAAGCCTGCCATGTCGGTCGATGACGATGAACGCCAAGAGACCTACAAAGAACGTTGGAAGATCGGAGGTGCCGGTTTTCTCACGTCCTTTAACGACTTGCTGTTCAGTCAGGAATCAAACGACACCGCTTCCGAGTTTGTCCGCCAACAAATCCGCCAGATCGTGAATGACCCCGAGACGGCTGAGATCCTTGCACCCAAGACCTATCCCATTGGCACCAAACGTATTTGCATCGATAGTGGCTATTTCGAGACCTACAACCGCGACAATGTTGATCTGATCGATATAAGCGAAACTTTAATCAAGCGTATAACGCCAACGGGGCTGATAGCGAACGACCAGACCTACGAATTCAACAGTATTGTCTTCGCGACCGGTTTTGATGCAATGACGGGAACACTATTTAATGTCGATATCCGAGGTCGAGACGACTTGGCGTTAAAGGAGAAATGGTACGCAGGCCCTAGAACATATCTTGGACTAATGTCGGAAGCCTTTCCCAATCTATTCATGATCACCGGGCCGGGCAGTCCATCTGTGAAGAGCAATATGATGGTCTCGATTGAGCAACATGTAGATTTTGTCACCGATAGCATTGTGTATATGCGAGACCGTGAACTGGAACTTATGGAACCGGAACTCGCATCCGAGGATGAGTGGGTCGACCACGTTCAGGAAGCTGCAAACAAGACACTCTTCCCACGCGCTAATTCCTGGTACATGGGCGCCAACATCCCAGGCAAACCGCGCCTCTTTATGCCCTATATTGGTGGGGTCGGAACCTATCGCAGAAAATGTGAGGACATTGTCGCCGACGGCTACAGAGGCTTCCGCTTTGAGCCGAAAGTTGCGGCTGCGGCGGCAGAATGACGGACGAATATCGCTTCCTACACTATGATGTGTCCGGCGGTATAGCGTCAATTGAACTCGACCGCCCGCCCGTCAACGCCATCCACGAAGCCATGACGGACGAGTATTTCGACGCGCTCGCGCGTGCAGATCAGGATGATGCTGTGAAAGTTCTGATTCTTTCGGGGAGGGGAAAAGGTCTTTCCGCCGGCGCCGACCTCCGATATCTGGAGGCATTCGGCACACAGGAAATGGCTGAATTTCTCGAGAAATTTTACGTCCAGCAAGTCGAGCGGGTACGCGGACTAAAAAAACCGATTATAGCCTCAGTCCATGGTTTCGCTCGCGAAGGTGCCTGCACAATGGCATTTACCTGCGACATGATAGTGGCATCAGATGACGCCAGTTTCGGTTATCCCGGTGTTCCCAACCTTGCGGCACCACCTGGAATGCATGTCTGGCATCTGCAGAAGCTGATTGGTCGTATGCGGGCTGCCGAACTTATTCTGACCGGCGATCCTATTGATGCACAGGAAGCCGGACGTCTCGGGCTTGTCACAAAAGTAGTGCCACGAGCTGAGCTTAAAAACACCACTCGATCGCTTGCCACCAAGCTCGCCGAAATGTCGCCTCTGGCGCTGCGCATTACGCGAGACCTAATTTATGAAATGGAGAATTTGGATTTCAAAGACGTACCGCGACGGGCGCTCGAAGCGACATCCGGCGCCTTTGCATCGGAAGACAGCAAGGAAGCAAGGCGGGCCTTCAATGAAAAACGCAAACCTGTTTGGAAAAGTCAATAGACCCCGCAAATCGGCCTAAAGCTTTACATGAATACCGCCGTACCCACTGCGTGGACGACCAAAAGCATACCATGGGCGGTTCCTTACGCCCAAACCCCAAGCACATTAAAGGACTTTCTCCCGCGCTCAGCGGATATTTTGAAGGTAACTAGAAATCTGGAATGCAGGCTGCGCTGCCGACATATAAGTTCCAGATAACGGATTGAAGGCTATGAGTTACAAGCACATTGAAGTCAAACCAATCGCGGGAGCACTCGGCGCTGAAATTCACGGGGTCAATCTCGCCTCAATCGACGACGAGATTTTCGCCGAGATTCATTCCGCATTTCTGGACCATCTCGTCATCTTCTTCCTCGACCAGGACATAACACCGGATCAGCAGGTGGCATTCTCCGCCCGTTTCGCACCAATCGGATACTACCCGTTTCTGAAAGGGCTACCCGATCACCCTGAGGTCATTGAAGTCCGCAAGGAACCTGAAGATAAGCTAAATTTTGGCGGGGTCTGGCATACGGATACAGCCTACCTTGCAACGCCGCCGATGGGTTCGGTCCTATACGCAAAAGAGATACCCGCTTCCGGCGGCGATACGTTGTTTGCCAATCTGTATCTTGCATATGAAACGCTCTCGGACAGTATGCAATTGATCCTGGATGGCCGCCGGGCCGTAAACTCATCTAGAAAAGGGGACGCGGCGGTGGGGCGACAGAAAAGCGTCGACGAGAACCCGAAGGATACTTCCGGCGTACAAACAGAGTCGGTCCACCCGGTAATCCGCACGCATCCCGAAACCGGCCGAAAGGCGCTGTATGTTAATCGCGGCCACACGGTGTGTTTCGAGGGCGCCAGTCCGGAAGAGAGTGAACCTATTCTGGAGTTTCTTTTCGACCACGCGATCAAGCCGGAATTTACCTGCCGCTTTCAGTGGAACGTCGGTTCTATCGCTGTCTGGGACAACCGCTGCGCCCTTCACTATCCTCTGAATGATTACTATGGTCACCGCCGGGTCATGCATCGCGTCACAATGGAAGGGGATATCCCCGCATAGCGGACTATCCGCTTGACCGCGGCTGTTCCTTGAACCGCGCGAGTATCCATACGGGGATCAGCCCCGCAAAGGCAATCAATCCAAGTGTCAGGAATGCATCCTGATAGCCGAGTGTGCTTGCTTGCGCGTAAAGAATTTCACCAAAGAAATGCAACGCGCCCGCACTTTGCTCTGAAACAGACACGCCCCCCTCCGACAAGAGCCGACGGGTTGATTCCAGCATCTCTGCGCTCGCCGAATTGGCCTTGAACTGCATGGCGGTAAACGCGTCCCCATGAAACGGAATGCGCACTTCCATATAGGCAACGACACAATTCATCCCGAACGCGGCACCCAACTGTCGTAATAGGTTGATACTGCCCGATGCTTGATTGACCAGTTCGGGTGGGACCGCCTTCAAGGCCGTCGCATTTACGACAGGGAGCGTGCAAGCCAACCCAAATCGGATGAAGAAGGTCCAGAAGACAAAAGTCCAAAACGGCGTGTTTACATCCACGCCATAGAGCAATGCGAAAGCGACACAGTAGGAAAGTAACCCAGTGGCGATCACGACATGCGCTGGAACAAAGTCTGAAATACGTCCTGCGAGTGGAAAGAATAACAGGAGCGAAAGTCCTCCTGGCATCAAAAGGTAACCCGCACGAAGCGGTGTGTACCCCTGAATTTCCTGAACAAATACCGGGATCAGGAATGTTGACGTCAGGAATATGCAACCGCTGAAGAACGCAATGATACATGCCGACGAAAACCGCGCGGACCTGAATACCTGCATGTTCATCAAAGGATTCGGCGCGTAATGCTCCCAGATGATGAACGCAAAAGCACTCCCGGATCCGATACAAAAGAGGACAGCAATATAGTCTGAGGACCACCCTTCCCGCTGCCCGCTCGACAATGCCAGCATCAGATTAAAGAGTGCACAGCAGAGCAATGCGAAACCGAGAAAGTCGAATTCAGGGATGTTCCTCTCGAACTTCTTCGATGGCATGAAGAGGTATCCGAGCAGAATAGCAATTGCGGAAGTGGGGATCGTTAGAAAGAACACATAGCGCCAATTAAACAATTCGATGGCAATACCGCCGAGTGTCGGACCAACAGCAGGTGCCAACACGATTCCCATCGAGTAAAGTCCCATTGCGGTACCACGGCGATGGGGCGGGAACACCTTGAACGTAACCGCCATTGTCAAAGGCTGAATGACGCCCGCGGCCATTCCCTGCATCAACCGGCCGAAATTAAGCGCCAATTCCGATTCCGCGACACCGCTCATCATCGAACCGACGATAAAGATCAGCAGCATGACCGCGTACGTTCTGCGCTCGCCCAGGATGGAAATGAACCAGGCTGCCGATACCATTCCTGCCGTCATCGCCGCGAGATAGCCGGAAGAAAGCAGCTGGGCCTTATCACGCCCGATGCTAAAGGCTCCCATGATGTCGGGGAATGCGACGTTCACCGTTGTCATCGACAAGACCACCGTCATCGCGCCGACCATGCAGGTCACCGTCGATAACCAGCGATATGCTGGACCGTATCTCTCGAAAAGGGAACCTATGCTTTCGCTATTCAAACCGACACGGACTTCCGTACAATTTTGGATGTTCGATTGGGGCGGTGCCAGACTTCAATCTTTCGCCACCATAAGGCAACATGGGTCAGAGATGATGTGCCGCCGAGACGGCGGATCGTCGCAGATCGGCGCTATAAACGCACATCGTGAAGCGGCCGACCCCAGTCGGTCGCAGCTTTGGTCACTCTGTCAACATCCTCTTCCAGAATCAAACGTTCGTCCGCGAGGCGCCGTGCCGCTGCCGCTACAGTTTTGACATATCCATCAGAATCTCCGTAACGGTCCTCAATGGAGCGCCTGGGATCACCCGTCGCCCGGCGCACTGCGTCCGTCTCCGGTAAGGGCAGGTAACTGCCGGTGAATTCGTGCATGTATCCTTCCCCCTGACCTCTCGCCCGAAGATTCCAGCCGGTATACGTGCCAAGGGGCGCCTGCACCATCGGTGCTCGTACACCCGCTATGTCATTACCATCAGTGTCGACCGCGGGAATAAGAATCGTATAAGCACCGTTGCCGACGTCCGGTGGCTGCTTTGAGATGTATCCCTGCGCCACATTGTCTCCGAAATCATAGGCAGGAAGATCGTTTGGACCCCGGGGTTTGTTGACACCCGGTATGTTTGGGAATTGACGGTGCCATTCCTCCGCTGT
>CAXGSZ010000072.1:0-8459 GCA_964012455.1 uncultured Alphaproteobacteria bacterium | reverse complement strand
CGGAACTCGTCGCCACGACAACCGAATTCGTCGATGCCAGCCGTATGGGAACAGAGTCGGGTTCGGTCTTCGATATCGGACCAGGCCACAGCGCCGACGATCCGGTTCTGCGACGTCTAAAAGGACCGGATGACCGGCATGAGACCTATTGGAGTTTCGCCAGGGGTCTCATGGCCGATGTTGCGGCGGACCTGGTCGGTCCCAACGTCGTATTCCACCATTCGAAGCTGAACTTCAAATGGTTCGACGAAAGCGACACAGTGAAGTGGCATCAGGACATCCAGTTCTTCCCGCACACCAACTACAACGTGCTGACCATCGGTTGCTACTTGATGGATACCGATATGAGCAACGGACCGCTGGCGGTGAAGCCCAGCTCTCATAACCGGCCATTGTTCGATCAATACGACAGCGACGGCAACTGGACCGGCATGCTGAGCGACGAAGACGCCACGACGATCGATATGAGCGATGTGGACTACCTAACCGGACCGGCCGGATCGATTACGATCCACAACGCTCGGACGTTGCACTTTTCCCCGTCCAGCAAATCACCGGTCCCGCGGCCGCTGCTGCTGAACTGTTTCACCTCAGCGGATGCCAAACCCTATACGCCACATCCGGACCCGTCGTCACATGTCTATCAGATCGTACGTGGCGAAGAGGTCAGATGGGCGGCTCACGATCCACGCCCCTGCCAAGGTCCGCCTAACTGGTCCGGCGGCTATTCTTCGATCTATGCCGGGCAATCCGGCGAAGATACCGCCGACGCCGCTGCAATGTAGGGACTAGTCGTCGCCGGCGTCAGCGCGTGTCGCTTCACCGTAGTGGGTCGCGACATATTTTTCACTGACGAGGTCGGCGCGTAGGTCTTGTTGTATTGCCGCTTCCGGTCGGTTAGCCGGATCGCCGAATCCGCCCCCGCCAGGCGCACGGCACAGGAAGCTGTCTCCCGGCCCCAGCGTTCGCTGGATGCCGGGTTCCTGTCTTTCGCCGTTGACGTACAACTCGCCATTAGGTGCGCCGCCACCGCCGCGCACGCCCGGCACAGGATGAATGAAGCGGCCCCCGCGGAAGCTCACCAAAACATCGTCCAACGGGCCGATGTCGTCCCCAAGCACTTCGACTTCGAACTCCTGACCAAATCCGCCGCGATATTCGCCCGGCCCAGCTGAATCTCGCCATAGGGCTCGCTTTTTCACCAGGATCGGCACTTCGCTCTCCAGCACCTCGACCGGTGTGTTCCCTACGTTGACTGGAAAAGTCAGGCAGGAAACCCCGTCGCTGTCCGGGCGTGCACCCATCCCACCATTGATGCAATTGAGGGGTGCGAAGGGCGTGCCGTCCTGCTTTTTACCAAACAGATACTGACCCCACATTGGAGTCGATCCTGAACCTGAAACGATACGCTCGGGGATGGCGTCGGCGACCGCGCAGTAGACGATTTCCGCAAGATGATTGCCGATCGCGGTGCGGGCGAATGTTGGAGCAGGAAAGGTGCAATTCAGAACGGTTCCAGGATCCGCCTTTATCGTCAGAACCCGCAATGTGCCCTCGTTGATCTTGATTGGCAGGTCGAGCGCGGCATTCACCGCGAACGTCGTGTAGGAAGAGGCATAGGTCAGGGTACAATTGACCGCCGATTTGACCTGCGGAGAGCTGCCGCCGTAGTCGATTTCGATCCCTTCGCCATCAATGGTGACCTTGCATTTGATAGTAACTTCCTCACCGTTTTCGATATCGACCACCGCCTCGTGTCGATAGACGCCATCCGGCAGTTTCGCGACTTCAGCGCGCGCCAGTGCTTCACTCCGCTCGATAATCTCATCCGCAAGCCCCTGAAGGTCGGGCCATCCCCGCTCGCTGCAAATTCCCTTCATCCGCTCGCAGCCCACATGATTGGCGGCAAATTGCGCACGCAAATCACCGATAACAGTCCCGGCAGAGCGCACGTTGTGCTCAATGAACGCGAGGACGTCCGTGTTGAGTTCGCCCGCTTTGAAAATCTTGAGGTGCGGGATCCGCAGGCCTTCCTCGTAGTTGTCGCGGCTTTCCGTCGTGGCGCGCCGACCGCCAATATCGACATGATGGCAGCAGGAAACGGTGTAGCCGATCAGAGTTCCTTTATAGAAGACGGGCATGGTTATCGTAATATCATTGTGATGCCCGCTCCCATCCCAAGGATTATTGCCGATCAGGACGTCGCCCTCGATCAGGCTTTCCGGTGGATTAGCCGCGAGCATACACCGCAGCATATGGCCGAGCGGCCCGCACAGTCCCGGCGTCGAATCCGGCGATTGCGCCAGCAACCGCGCGTCCCGATCGAAAATTGCGGTGGCATAATCGTTGACGTCCCGCACGACAGTGGAAAAGGAGGTGTGTTTCAATGTCGCCGCCAATTCGTCGACGGTCGAATTCAGCCGCCGCCAAAACATCTCGAGCGTGATCGGATCAAGTTTCAACTGCGTCATGCCGCATCCTCCGTGATTTCGATCAACAAGCTGCCTTGCGAATCGACCGTCAGCCTACCATTACTCCCGATGATGGTGGTCGATTCATCCTCCTGCACGATAACCGGCCCGTTACAGGCGAACCCGGCACCCAGATCAGCGCGTTCGTATACGGGGTGCGCGATGAACCGTCCGGCAACCGGGCAATACGCGTCGCGCTGTGCAACCGGATCGGCCACAGCCTTGCCCGCGGCCGGCGCCAAGCGCACTTCACTCATCGGCGCCGTCGCCGTGAGGCGCAGGTTGATAAATTCCAGCTCAAGGTCGTCGTAGGTACGGCCGTAGAGCTTGCGATAGGTCTCGTCGAACCAACCGCGCACGTCTTCGGGTGAGGCGTCCCTCAACGGTGCGTCTGGCATCGGGATCATGACGTTATACCCCTGGCCGACGTAGCGCATGTCGGCCGCCCGTTCGAACGAGAGGTGAGCCGGATCGATGGAAGCCGGCATCCGCGCGCTGCATTCGGACGCCATCGCTGTGAAAAGCGTTTCCAGTTCGGTGAAACGGGCGGCATCAACGCGAACCCTGTTGGTACGCACCGTGTCATAGCTGACCGGGGCCACAACCATGCCAATAGCCGATGCGACGCCCGCACGCGGCGGAATCAGGACCCGCTTGATGCCGAGCCTGCGTGCCAGGTCGAAAGCATGGACCGGACCACAGCCGCCGAACGCGACCAGTGTATAGAAGACCGGGTCTTCACCATGCTCGGTAACGTAAACCTTCGTCGCGGCGGCCATGTTCTCATTTACAATACCGTGTATACCGAAAGCCGCCTCCGCCACATCGAGGCCAAGCGGTGCGGCGACTTTATCGCGAATTGCCGCTTCCGCTGCCGCCGTGTCCAGCGACATGGCACCACCAAGAAAGTGGTCCGGGTCGAGATAACCAAGAACGAGGTCCGCATCCGACACACTCGGTTTCGTCCCACCTTGCCCGTAGCAGGCGGGACCTGGGTACGCCCCGGCACTCTCCGGTCCGACCTGAAGAGTGCCGACTTCAGATATATGCGCGACCGACCCGCCGCCTGCGCCGATTTCCATGAGGTCAAGCACAGGAACGCGCACCGGAATGCCGCTGCCCCGCTTGAACCGATGGACGTGCGCCACCTCGAATTCGGTCGTACGCGACACGCGCCCTTCCTGCACGAGGCACATTTTCGCGGTGGTGCCCCCCATGTCGAACGACAAGACATGATCCAATCCTGCAAGACGGGCATAATGCGCGGCACCAAGCGCGCCCGCCGCCGGCCCGGACTCGATGACACGAACAGGAAAATCTCGAGCCGTATCGACAGAATTGATCCCACCGCTCGATTGCATCAACAGCAGTTCGCCGCCCGCGTCGAGCCCGGCCATGCGCTCCTCAAGACGTGCCAGATAGCGAGCCGCAGTCGGCTTCGTGTAGGCGTTGACCGCGGTCGTTGAGACACGTTCGTATTCGTTGATCTCCGGCAGGACTTCCGAAGAAAGCGATACCAGTATTTCCGGTGCAATGTCCTCGATCGCCGCCCGCACTGCCTGCTCGTGGATCGGATTCTTGTAGGCATGAAGCAGACAAACCGCGATGGATTCGACGCCCTCCCGAACAAGCGCCGCCACCACGTCCCGCAAGGCGTTGCGGTCGAGCGGCAGCAAGATACGACCATCGGCATATACGCGTTCGGCAACTTCAAGACGCAACGCGCGTTCGATCAGCGGCTCAGGAAAGCTGATCTTCAGATCCCATCCGTCGTAGCGTTTCTCACGGCCGATCTCGATGACATCGCGGAAACCTTCCGTGGTGATCAATCCTGTGCGCGCACCCTTGCGTTCGATTACCGCATTAATGACAAGCGTGGTTCCGTGGATGTGCGTGTCGAGATTTTCCGCATCATCGTCAAGGAGTGACGCTACGCCATGTTCGACCGCCTCCGACGGGTCGGCCGGCGTCGTCAATCGCTTGTGGATTCGGATATCGCCCGTATCCCCGTCGACGAGGGCGAAATCCGTGAAAGTGCCGCCGATGTCGCTGCCGAGGCTCAGCCCCATGACAGGCCCTTACCCCTGCCAGCCGATGGCCTTGTCTTCCATCAGCGCGTCAATCTCACCCGCATCGAATCCCCAGGACAAGAGGCCTTCCCGGGTATCGGCGCCGACATCCGGTGCAGCACCCTTGACCGAGCCGGGCGTGCGACTGAACCGCGGCGCGGGGTTCGGCTGCGCCACACCTTCGACGTCAACAAACGTGCCGCGCGCCTTGTTGTGCGCATGATCCGGCGCTTCGTTGAATGTCAGCACTGGCGCGAAACAGACGTCGGACCCCTCCATGATTTCACACCACTCGTCTCGCGTCTTGGTCTTGAATACCCCGGCGAGGCGTTCGCTCATCGCCGGCCATTGCGACTGGTCGAACTGGTCCGGCAGGTTCTCGTCACCCTTGAGGCCGGTCTTCTCGAGCAGTAGGTCGTAAAATTTGGCTTCGATCGACGCGATTGAGACGAACTTGTTATCCTTCGTCTCGTAGCAGCGATAGAAATGCGCACCACCATCGAGCACATTGCTCATCCGCTCGTGATTGTAGTCGCCCACCGCGGCCATGCCATAGACGCCAAGTGCTAGATAGGCCGATCCTTCTGTCATCGAGATATCGACGACCTGGCCTTCGCCGGAATTACGCGCTTCATACACACCCGCGAGGATGCCTAGCGCCATCGACATGGCTCCGCCACCCATATCGGCAACAACATTCAGCGGCGGTGCCGGAAGCTCCTTCGAACCAATCGCATGCACGATTCCGGTCAGCGACAGATAGTTGAGATCATGTCCGGCGGCATGCGCCAACGGCCCGGTCTGCCCCCATCCCGTCATTCGTGCATAAATCAGCTTCTTATTACGAGCAAAACACTCATTGGGGCCAAGGCCCAGTTTCTCAGTCACTCCCGGTCGGAACGGATCGACTACAACATCGGCGGTTTCTATCAGCCGCATGACCGTCTCCACCCCCTTGCTGTTTTTCAAGTCGACGGAAACGGATTTTCGACCCCGGCGGAGCAAATCTGTACGGCGATCGCGCGGCACCCCAAGGCCCGCGTCGAAATTGCGATCGATGCGCAATACGTCCGCACCGAGATCGCCCATCAAGCTACAGCAGAGCGGTGCCGGCCCGATGCCTGCCAGTTCCACAATCTTTAGGCCCGCAAGCGGCCCACCTTTTCCGTTGCCCGTGCTCATGTCGATTTCCCTTCGCTCGATGACTGTTAGGAGGCGCGCAATAATGTAGCATCCGGTCCACGCACCGCCAGCGGCCGGTGCACAGTAGTGAGAGAGGACACTCGATGACGACGGACGAGCTATGGCGGATGTCGGCGACACAAGTCGTCGACGCATTACGCAAAGGCGACCTGCATCCAGCGGAAGCTGTTGAGGCGGCGATCGAACGCATCGAAGCGGTGGATAATACGATAAACGCCCTACCGATCCGATGTTTCGAACGCGCACTAGCAACGGCCCAGCAAATTCGTCCGTCCGCGGATCCGCGAAATCTCGCCGGCCTCCCGATCGCGGTGAAGGATTACAACGACATCGGCGGCGTCCGCACCACCTATGGTTCGCCGATTTATGCCGATTATACGCCCAACCGCTCTGACGCCACCGTCGCCATGCTGGAGTCACGCGGCGCGAATCCATTGGCAAAATCAAATGTTCCGGAATGGGCCGGAGGACATACATTCAACCCGGTCAACGGCCTCACCCGAAACACCTGGAATACGGGACGCAGTGCCGGCGGTTCCTCCGGAGGGTCAGGCGCTGCGCTGGCCAGCGGGCAGGTTTGGCTCGCTACCGGCAATGACCTCGGCGGCAGCTTGCGTACCCCAGCCGGCTTCAACGGCGTTGTCGGATTTCGACCGGGGCCGGGTATAGTACCTCGCGGCAAACGCCTCCAGGCCTTTGATACATTGTGGGTCGAGGGACCGATGGCCCGCAATGTCGCCGACATCGCTCTCATGCTCGATGCAGGTGCCGGACATCACCCGGACGATCCCTTCTCTTTTGACACGACGGACAGTTTCGTCACCGCGATATCGTCGACGGCGCTTCCGAAACGTATTGCTTTCAGCCCTGACTTGGGCGTCGTGCCGATGTCACGGGAAGTCGCAGCCGTGACAACGCGAGCAGCCGAAAAACTCGCTGCGTTGGGCGTTGATTTGACTGACGATATTCCCGATTTCAGCGGTGCTCTCGAGGGATTCCAGACGCTGCGCGCCGTCTTGCTTGGCACCATGATGGGCGAGCTACTAGAATCGGATCGTGCGCGTATCGCCGATGATATCATCGGCAATGTCGAGCGCGGCTTCGCCGTCACGCCCGAGCAAATCTTTCAGGCAGAAAGGGCACGCTGGGCGCTTTATCATCAGATGGTGGATTTCTTTAAGTCACACGATCTGCTGATTTGCCCTTCCGCCTCAATCCCCGCCTTCCCCGTCGAGCTAGACTATGTCACCGAGATCGACGGCAAGCCGTGCGAAACTTATATCGACTGGTTCTCCATTACATTCGCACTAACGATGACGTCTTGTCCCGTCATCAGCATTCCTTGCGGCTTCACGCAGGACGGATTACCCGTTGGCCTGCAAGTCGTCGGAAAACCACGCGGCGAAGCGGACCTGTTGTGTGCCGCCAAATGGATCGAGGCGGCGTTCGACATTTCCGGAAGCCTTCCGATTGACCCCCGAAACTAGTGGATGGATTTCAGCGCACCGGATAGGAGCAACTGAACACCTACTGCACTGCTGTCTCGTCATCGACGTATAGGGGCAACAGGAGCTTTATGACCTTTGTGTAGTAGCGGTCAGGCGAGACATGCCCTCGTTGGATGAGCATCGGCGGCCGCTGACGAACGAGCGCGCGGAACTCCTCAAAAATAGTTTCGCAACGACATGAGGCAGCGAAGACGCCAGTTTGCCCGTCATCTCATACCCATAGTGATTGACGATATTGGTGCCGTGTAGCCGAAAATGGCAATCCATGCCGTTGTCGAGTACCTCCAGGACCGTCAAATTCCCCATCAAAGGGCCCAGTTTAAATACGTCAAAATCTAAGCGTGATGGAAATTCACGCGAACCGCGCTTTCTTTCCCACAACGCCTGCAGCACTGATAACTGCTGAAGATCAATGACTAAGGACATCAATCCCCAAAATAGCCCAAAGGCGTTAATTTTCTGCTTACAAATTTCATTCCCGCAGGTGGCCATAGAATCATCGGGTGGCCCACCATGTTCCGAACGTACAACACTTCAATGCCGATCGAGAAACGTCCTCAGCAGGCGATTGAACTCTTCCGCCTGAGCTGCGTTGGAAATATGCGAGGCATCATCGATGACCGTGAGTTCCGCGCCAGCTATCCCGCGCTGGATCAACTCGGAATGTGCGACTGGAGTACTTGGGTCATCGGCGCCCACGATAATCAAGGTCCGCGCAGCGATTTTACTGAGAAGCGGGCCCAGCATACGCTGCTTCAGAGCGGAGGCGCATCCGATGTAAGCCGCGAGTTCTGTGTTGACGATCATGTCGTGAAACTTTGCGATCATGTCTGGTCGCGCTTCTCGAAACGCCGGCGTAAACCAACGTTCGATACTGGCACGTGCGACCCCTTCCATGCCCTCCTCTCGGGCCACGGCCATGCGGGAGTCCCAGACCTCAGACGGTACGTAGCTTGATGTGTCACACAGAACGAGCGAATTGACACGGCCGGGTTGCGTCGCCGCAAAGTACTGCCCGATGGCACCCCCGGCAGAGAGGCCGACATAGTGAGCGCGTTCAATGCCGAGCGCATCCATCAGGCAGCGAACGTCTTCCGCCAGCAACGGAAGATCGTAAGGCGGCAGAGTCGTCTCGCTACCACCATGACCTCGCTTGTTCCACCGAATTACACGATACTTGTCGACGAGCGCCGGCAGCTGGTCGTCCC